>JACPYM010000110.1 GCA_016196035.1 Acidobacteriota bacterium
GATGTCGCTCCGCTGGAGCTTGGGGGTGATTTTGGCCTGAATGCGATAAACATCCCGCCCCGCTGGGGCGAAGAGCAGGAGCCGTCCCTGAAATCAAAGACCAGGAAACTGGAAAAATGTGGGTAATGACAAGGCTGCCAGCTTGTCCCACTTCGGCCTACCACTTCCCGCGCGGCGTGATGGCGATAAACACGGCGACCAAAATTGCCAGGTGAATCGCCGCCGCCCACGGGGCCAACCCGATCACGCCTTTGCGCAACTTGGCTTCGAGCGCCTCGATGTCGCCTGCGCCTGCGGCAATCTGCTTCAAGGTCAGCCCCGCGCCCGCCGCGCCCGTCACCAGCACAATCGCCAAGAGGATGATGACGCCGAAGACGACCAGTTTCAGCATCAGCCACGGCATCGCCCAAATCGGCCACCAGCCACGCCAATACGCCAGACCCAAGCCCACCGGCATCGTCAGCAGATACGAATAGAGTACGTAACGATCAATCACTTCGGCCACGTGCGCCCGGTCGGCCCGCACGACAGCGGGCAATTGGCGATTGATGAGGCTCAAACTCAGAAAAAAGACGACGAAGTCGCAGCCCAACCAAACGATCACACAAAGCAGGTGAAACAGCAGCAGCAGATCGGGCAGCAAGTCAGTCATAGCTTGAACGGTTCAGCTTAGGGGCAACCTGTGTGTCTGCCCCGGTGGCGTCAGACGGAATCGAAGGCCGCAATAACGACCGGGGCAAACACACAGGTCTGCCCCCTACTGTTTGAGCGCCAGCGTGATGCCGTCGCCCACCGGAATCAGGCTGACAAACACGCGTTCATCGTGATGCAGCTTGGCGCTGAGCGCACGCAACGCCACCGTGTCGGCATCCTGCTCGCTCGCATCAGCCACCTTCCCGTACCAGAGCATATTGTCGAAGACGAGCAAGCCGCCGGGCCGCACCAACTGCAACGCGCGTTCATAATACTGGTCGTAATTCGCCTTGTCGGCATCAATAAACGCGAAATCAAACGTGCCCGCCTGCCCATCTGCCAACAAGGCATCCAACGTCTCGGTCGCCGGGGCCAGCCGCAGCGAAATCTTGTCGGCTACGCCAGCTTCGGCCCAATAACGCCGGGCCACTGAAGTCCACTCTGCGCTCACATCGCAAGCGATGATCTGCCCGTTGTCCGGCAAGCTCAGCGCCGTGCAAAGCGAGCTGTAACCGGTGAACACGCCGATTTCGATGGTGCGCACGGCGCGGATGAGTTTGAGCAGGAGCATCAGAAACTGCCCTTGCACCGGCGAAATCGCCATGATCGCCATTGGATTGGTCGCCAGCGTCTCTTCGCGCAGCCGCCGCAAAACGTCCGGTTCGCGCAACGAATTGGCCTGCAACCAGGCATACAACGACTCGGTCAAGACCAAAAAATCATTTGACATAGTTGTGTGTGTTCAGGCGGCCAAACGCCGCCCCAGGATTCGTCCAAAACTTAAACAGGGAGTAAGCGACATCCCGCCACAAAACGATTGGCCCATCAAGGCTGCCGCACCCAGAATTTCGCCTGCCGCATACAGATTTGGAATGGGCGCGCCGGCTTCATTCAAGACCTGCAAATTGGCGTTTACCGTTAAACCGCCGAAACTAAGTAAGGATGTTGCATGGGTGAGCAGCGCATAGTACGGCGGTTGCGTGATTGTATATTGCAAATCCCGGCGGCCCCAAGCGTCTTCGCCCATTTGCGCCGCCAAATTGAATTTTTCTACCGTCGCCAGCAAGCCGGCCTTATCAATCCCGGTCTTGTGCGCGAGTTCCGCCAACGTCTCTGCCTGCCACATACATTTCCCGGCGGCGGCGTGGCGGCGCAACTCAGCCTCGTTCCATTGTTTGACCAAGGGCGCACCGTCCGTCAGGCCGCGTTCATCGAAAACACACCAAAACTTGTGCTCAGGCTGCTGCAAAATGAGCCGTTCGCGCCGGTCAGGGCTCGGCTCATCTTCGGCCATAAAGCGCTCGCCGCGCGTGTTGACATAAATTTCGCGCGGCGGACGATAGCTGGTCGTGAAGACCATTGCCCAAGCCGTTTGATAATCGGCCCAACCCGAACCCGGTTCCAATTCGAGGCCGCCCAAACTGGCGAGGTATTTGTCGGCGTTGCGCAACTGTGCGCCGTGCTGCCGCGCCGCAATGATGCCGTCGCCCGTTGAAGTGGGCCGCGCCGTGCTGACCAGTTTTGGCACAATGCCATTCACCGTGGGCGTCACTTCAGCAAACAGCTTGTGATTGGCCGCATAGCCACCGGATGTCAGCACGACCCGGCGTCCGCGCAATTCGACTGTCCCTGACGCGTTTTGTGCGCGAATGCCGCTGACAACGCCGCCTTCAACCAGCAACGCGGTCAAGGTGTGCTCAAACAAGACCGTGATCTGCCGGGCGGCAACGTGCTCATCCCAACTGGGCCGCAACGTTTCCAAAATGGACCTGCCGCCGTCCACGCCGTAGTAGGTGCGCGCAATCTTGTAGGGTTCGTGGCCGTAAACGAGGCGCGGCGTGATGGGATCCCACGGCAACCCCAAAGCATCGAGCCAATCAATCACGTGCGGCGCTTCGTCTACCGCCAACCGCACCAGTGCGGGATCAGCCGCTTGCTGGGCAATACGCATCACCTCGGCGAAATGCAGGTCAGGATTGTCGGCAATGCCGCGTTCACGTTGCCGCCGCGTGCCGCCCGCGCTCAAATGGCCGCCTGACCAATGCAACGTACCGCCGATTTCAGCCGCCTTTTCAACCACGAGGACGCGAGCGCCGTGCGCTGCCGCCGTCAGTGCGCAAGGCAAGCCCGCCGAACCTGCGCCAACAATAATGATGTCCCATAGCTCGCTTGCCGCCTGCATTCTTAAATGGGGCCTCTCAATCAAGGATTTCAGTGACACCGTCTGTGCCGGATAACGCCGCGTAATGAACCAAGCTGGGTGAGGGGCAGGAGTCCTGCAAAACCAACATCAAGACCGGGATCCAATTGCTTGCTGAAGGGGGGTGAATTGATGAAAACCCCGCCCTGGAAACTAACATCGGCTCCAAGCAGCGTCAAGCAATGTCCTGCTACTGACGACAGTTTGGCGAAAGGCGGGCGAAACAGAGCTTTGATAAAGTCGCTAGCGCGAGCACTTGAACGATTTGGCTGATTCCTGATTCCTGATTCCTGATTCCTGATAACTTGAAAATGTCGGCTGATTATTAAGTTATCAGGAATCAGGAATCAGGAATCAGGAATCAGCGGGGCGTTTTTAGCGTGTGATTCGAGGACTTTGCCAAAGCCCTGATCGGTAAAAGGCGGCGCGGAGGCCTTGCTTGACAAGCCAAAAGGCCAAACTTAGTATGCGAGAGGTTACTGATTCAAGACAATTTGAGTTGCCGCTCGCACGCATTCGCATTCAAACAATCACATTTTTCGCAAGACAGGCAGTTCAGCACGCTGAAATGAAGGATGGCTTTGGCGCCTGTTCTTCAGCGTGCTGCTAAGGACGACTATGAGCTACAGACTCGGCATTGACGTTGGTGGCACCTTCACCGATTTGCTCTTGTTCAATGAAAAATCAGGCGCACTCACACTGACCAAAGTCGCTTCCACCCCGCAGGATCAATCCATCGGCGTCATCAATGGCATCCATAAAATCGCCGGACTCGCGGGCATTGCGCCGAACGACATTCAATTGATCCTGCACGGCACAACCGTCGCCACCAACGCCGTGCTCGAAGGCAAAGGCGCCAAAGTCGGCTTGCTCACGACCAAAGGCTTTGAGCAAATCCTGCACGTCGCGCGTTCGCAAACGCCAGGGCCGCTGGCCGGTTGGATCATCATGATCAAGCCCGACCCAATGGCTCCATTGGAATACACGCGCGGCGTCAGCTCACGTATGAGTGCGAAGGGCGCGGAAATGTCACCGTTGGATGAAGCCGAAGTTCGCCAGCACATCAAAGACCTCCACCACGCGGGCATCGAGGCGCTGACCGTCGCGCTCATCAATTCATTCGCCAATGCCGCGCACGAGCAAGCGATCAAGGTCATCGCGCAGGAGCTATATCCCGACCTGCCCGTGACCATCTCGACCGACATCCTGCCCGAATTTCGCGAGTACGAACGCTGTCTGACGACGGTAATGAACAGTTACGTGCAGCCTAAAATGCGCGTGTACCTGAACGGCATGAAAGAGAAGCTGGCCGCGGCGCAGATCACCTCGCCGATGAACATCGTGCGTTCGGACGGTGGTGTGATGTCGCTGGACGCGGCGCAGGAACGGCCTGTAAACACACTGCTTTCCGGCCCTTCAGGCGGCGCGGTCGCGGCGGCGTACATCGGCGAATTGACTGGCTATCGCAACGTGCTCTCGTTCGATATGGGGGGCACTTCGACGGATGTGGCGATTGCGCTGGACGCCAAACCGAATGTGCTGCGCGACACGCGCGTCGGCATGTATCCGGTCAAAGCGCCTTCGGTGGACGTGCGTACCGTCGGCGCGGGCGGCGGCTCCATCGCCCACGTGCCCGCAGTCACCGGCGCGTTGCGCGTCGGCCCGCAATCGGCGGGCGCAGTGCCCGGCCCGGCGGCTTATAACACCGGCGGCACAGAACCGACCGTGACCGACGCCAACATAGTGCTGGGCTATTTGCCGCCGATGCTCTTGGGTGGCGAGATGTCGCTCGACACGGCGGCGGCGGAACAGGCCGTGCAGAAAATTGCTGATGCCTTGAAGCTTGATCTGCATCAGGCTGCTGAAGGCATTTACAACATCGTCAACGAAAATATGTTCGGTGCGTTGCGGCTGGTTTCGGTCGAACGCGGTTACGACCCGCGCAATTTCGCGCTGGTCGCGCTGGGCGGCGCGGGGCCGTTGCACGCGAATGCGCTTTCGATCTTGTCCGGCACCTGGCCTTCGATCATTCCGCCGACGCCAGGCGTACTGTCGGCACTGGGCTTCCTGCATTCGGACATCAAGAACGAATTCTCGCGCACGGTCATCCGCACAACCGACAAGATTGACCGCCGCGAGATCAACGCCATCCTGACCGGTTTGGGCGAGCAGGCGCGCGAATGGCTCAATCACGAAAACATTCCCGCCAAGAACCAACGCATCAACTATCAGATTGACCTGCGCTATTATCGCCAGGGTTACGAATTCCCGATTGACATCGAACTCAAATCGCTCGACAGCGAGCAAGGTTTCCAAACGATTCTTGATGACTTCCAGGCCGCACACGAAAAGAATTACGGTTTCCGCACCGACCACCTGATCGAAGTCGTCAACCTGCGCGCCATCGGCATCGGCATCGTCGCCAAGCTGGAATTGAGCAAAGCCAAGCCCGCCACCGGCCCGAATGCCCCCCATGCAAAAGATGCTTCAAAAGCCGTACTCGGCACGCACAAGGTTTATTGCAAGGGCAAGTTTGTGAACGCACCGATTTACGACCGCTACGCGCTCAAACCCGGCAATCACATCGGCGGCCCGGCGGTCATCACGCAAAAAGACACGACGACGCTGATTTTGCCAAAGCATTACGGGCGCGTGGATGCCTACCAGAACATTCTGATCTTCCCGGACGGCTATGAGACCAAAGCGACCAAAGCCAAACCGAACGGCAAGGCCACGGCCAAAGCCAAACCAGACGCCCGGTCAGGCAAAGCCAAGACCGCCAAAGCACACCGATAAGGCCGCGCCCGGGTAACGGCAGGAGGCCCAGTGGATCATGACCGGCTCTTCAAAGAATTGTTGCGGGTCTGCTTTGCGGACTTCATTGCGTTGTTTCTGCCTGAAGTGTTTCAATATCTTGACTCTGGCTCGATCCGCTTCATAGACAAAGAAACGCACAGCCCATTGCTGCGCCACGCGCGGCGTAGCGGCGATTTGCTGGTCAAGGCGCGCTTCAAAGGCCGACCTACCTACTTCCTGATTCACGTTGAGGTGCAGTCCCAACGGCGCCATTGGTCGGGCCGCCGCATGTTTCAATACTTCGCGGCGGAAACCTTCGCGCATAACCTGCCGCTTTACCCCATCGCGCTGCTGGCGTGGGACACTCCGCGCCAGGCTGATGCGGGCCGCTACGTGATTGCATTCCCGGATCGCCGTGTGCTCGAATTCAGCTATGCGGTAATTCAGTTGAACCGGTTGGATTGGCGGGATTATCTTCAACGCGACAATCCGGCGGCCAGCGCGTTGATGGCGAAAATGGGCGTCGCGCCGTCAGACTTCGCCAAGGTGCGCAGCGCCTGTTTGCGTATGATCGGACGCTTGCGGGTAAAGCGGGAAAAATTTCGGGTCATCATGGAATTCATTGATGCTTACTTGCCGTTGACTCCCGTCCAGGAACAACAATTCAAGCAAGAGTTGGCGCAGTGGCAACGGACAGAAAGAGAGGTTGTGATGGAATATATTACCAGTTGGGAACGGAAAGGCCGCGAGCTTGGCAAGCTCGAAGGCAAGCTCGAAGGCAAGCTCGAAGGCAAACTCGAAGCGACGCTGAAATTGTTGACGCGGCGGCTTGGCCCGTTGAGTCAGGCGGCGCAAAAACGCATTGGCAAGCTCTCGCTGGAAAAACTCGACGAACTTTTTGAGGCGGCCTTCGAGTTTGAAACGAAATCGGAACTCAGCGCCTGGTTGGCAGACGGCCAAGCCATCGTAGTCAGAGCCGCGCGCGCCAAGCAGATATGAGCGCCTGGACGCTTCCAGCACGATGATGAACAATCCGCAGCAAGGCCATTTTCAACATCCCGCCGCGTTGGTCGAAACGCAACAGATTGGCGCGGGCACGCAGATCGCGGCGTTTGCGCACCTTTTGCCCGGCGCGGTCATCGGCGCGGATTGCGAAATCAGCGGGCAAGTGTTGATTGAAAATGCGGTGCGCGTCGGCGACCGCGTGCGTATTCAAAGCGGCGCGCAACTGCGCGCGGGCGCACGCGTCGAAGACGATGTTTTTATCGGCCCCAATGCGCTCCTGCTCAGTGACGCCAGCGGCGTGGCGCGCAAACCGAAGCTGGCGGCACAGCTTTTCACCGTGATTCGTGAAGGCGCCACCATTGGCGCCAACGCCCTGTTAATGCCCGGCGTGACGATTGGCCGCAAAGCCGTCGTCGAGGTCGCCGCCGTGGTCACGCACGACGTGCCGCCCAATGCGATTGTTACCGGCAACCCGGCGCGCATTGTCGGGTATGTAGATTTGCCGCATCCGAAACCGCCGGTCGCCGTGCTAACCCAACCGTTTAGCGAGCCATACAGCGATGATGAAGTGCAGGCGCGCAAAAGCACGCGCGTGCGCGGCGTTTGGTTACACCGAATGCCGGTCATCACCGATTTGCGCGGTAATCTGTCCGTGGGCGAATTCGGCAAGGACCTGCCGTTTGAACCGAAGCGCTATTTCGTCGTCTTTGATGTATCGAGCCGCGAAGTGCGAGGCGAACACGCGCATCGCACGTTGCATCAGTTTCTGGTTTGTTTGAAAGGCGAATGCGCTTTGGTCGTGGATGATGGCACGACGCGCGAAGAGGTGGTGCTGGACAGTCCGGCGGTTGGGGTACACGTCGAGCCTCTAGTGTGGGGCGTTCAATATAAATTTTCGAGTGATGCCTTGCTGCTCGTGCTCGCTTCAGACAAATACGACCCGCACGATTACATCCGCGATTATGAAGACTTTGAGCGGCTGGTCGCGGCATAACACAGCGCGGATTCCGGCTGACCATTCCACAAACTGGCGCAGGCCTGCTTTCTATGGTTTTCAAACTTTAGTTAAGCCCCGGTTGCCGCACGCAATGCATAACAGTATCGGTATCTTTCATGCACCGCTTCAACCTGCCAAAAATCACAAAAGCTTTCCACAGCCTTAGCCTGCGAACGAAAGGCCTGTTTGGCGTTTGGAGCGTCTTTTTCCTGCTTGTGGCTGGTGGCGTGCACGGTTCTTCGATTCCTTACGCCAAAGTCAATTGGGCGCCCGACAACCAGGACAAAAGCTATTTGTTTGAAAGCTTGCCCTGGCGGATCCAAAAACACGTTTGGGACAACCCCGCGCTGTTTCGTGATTGGGCGCAGGCTACTCCGCGGCGCATCAGAAGCGATGAGTACATTGTAGATACTCCCTTCGCTCTGAGCCAGTTGTCGCATCACCCAGCCTTTCCGGTCATCAATACCAACTTTGGCAAGGGCCAGAATATGCTGTTGATGTTTCACATGCCCGTCTGGCATATCACCCTGCTGGCGCGGCCAGTCACTTGGGGCTATTTCCTGTTCGGAGCACAGCGCGGTTTGGCCTGGTCGTGGTGGTTCCAGACTTTTTCGTGCTTTACGGTGCTCTGGCTTTTGCTGGAAGTGGTCTTGCGCGGACGCACAATCCTCGCCGCCTGTGGCGCGCTCTGGTTTTGCGCCTCGGCCTACGTGGTCTGTTACTCACTTTGGCCCGCGTATGCGGCTTTCTTTCCATGTCTCGGCTGTCTGGCCCTGTATCACGTACTCAACTCGTCCAAGCCGAAAGTTCAATTGCTGTGTGGCGTGCTGGCCGGGTTAAGCTTCCCAGGCCTGTTAATGTTTCTCTACCCGCCCTGGCAAGTGGTCTTGGGGTATCTTTTCCTGGCTCTCTTCATAGGTTTGTTCATCCGCGACCGGTTGTATGAAAAGGTCAGGGCACTCGCGCCTTCACAGGCTTTGGCCCTGACCGTCGCGCTGGTACTCGCCACTTCACTCAGCGCAGCATTCCTGGTGACGTGCTGGCCAGCGCTACAGGCAATGCGCCATACCGTTTATCCGGGCGGGCGGATATACCAGGGCGGCGACTACTCGCTGGGAATGCTGTTCAAAGGGATTTACAACCTGCGGACGATTTATGAGTTGCCGGAATTTTTCGGCAATCCGTGTATGGCTGCTTCTTTCTATTATTTTTTCCCCGCTGTGATGACTGCCGTCTGTCTCTCACGCTGGTGGGCACGCCGCCTGGGCGCAGTGGGCTGGGCCTTGCTGCTCTACATCGGCGGCTGGCTGCTGTATGCGCTGGTGGGGCTGCCCGCGTGGCTGGCCAAACTCAGCTTGCTCAGTTTTACCAACGGCTTGCAAGGCGATCTTGGACTGGGGCTGGCCGCCGTGATTCTTTGCGTTTACACGCTCGCGCAAGCGCCGGCGGCAGAAGCAAAAGCCGGAGGCTGGCCCCGCCGGGCAATCCCGGTGCTGGCGGGCGCGGGCACGGTGGCGCTTTATCTGGTTTACGGGCTAATGACGCAGGCCAACGCGAAAAACTTTCCGCCCATCAGCTTTGCCATCTTTGCTGCCTTGCTGGCCGGTTATTGCGCTTATGCGATGCTGGCAGGCCAGTGGAAGGGCTTCTGTGCTTTGGTATTGATGGCGGTGCTGACGACCGCCGCTTTTTTCAATCCATTAACCACTCGACTGGATTTCCTCTATACGAACGATCTTGCGCAACAGATCAAGCGGTTGAACGAAAAGACACCGGGCGGCCCGCCGCTCTGGGCCTGTTACGGCATGAACTATTCGGGAATTCTGGTGGGAATGCTGGGCGGACGAACGCTCACCTGGGTGCAGTTTTATCCGCAACTTGAGCTTTGGCGCGTGCTCGACCCAAGCAGGCAACAGGAATTCGCTTATAACCGCTACGCGCACGTGTTTCTGAAATACGGCGGTGAAGCGGCTCCGGTTAAATTCATCCCGACCATAGATTCCTTTCAGGTCGAAGTCTCCCCCAATCATCCGGGGTTGAGGTCGTTGGGGGTGCGGTATATCTTGGCGCAAGGCGAATCACAAAAGTCATTGGCTGAAGCCCGGTTACAACTCCTGTACAAGTCGCCGTCAGATGAGTTCTCCATCTTTGAGTACCCCACGCAGGTGGAGCAACCGCAGGCCGCTGCCAACGCCCGGTCAGTAAATTGACTGGGCGCAATCAGGTTCGCCTTTTGAGGTTTTCAGTGGCCCGCATCCTGTTCATCATTCCGGCCTACAACGAACGCGCAAATCTGCCCGCCGTGGCAGCCGATTTGCGCGCCTATTACCCGGACGCGGAACTGGCGGTGGTGAACGACAATTCGACGGACGATACCGCCGAGATCACACGCAGCTTGGGGCTAACCTTGCTCGACCTGCCTTGCAATCTCGGCATTGGCGGCGCGGTGCAGACAGGACTGCTTTACGCGGCGCGCGGCGCTTATGACATTGCCATCCAATTTGACGGCGACGGCCAGCATTGCGCCGATCAGGTCGAACGGCTGTTACAGGCAGTGCAAGCGGACGGTTGTGATGCGGCCATCGGCTCCCGCTTCCTGGTGCCCTCCGATTATCATCCGCCCTTGTTTCGGCGCATCGGCATCGCCATTTTCCGGCTAGTGAATTCGCTCGTGCTGCAACGCACGATTACCGACAACACGTCCGGCTTTCGCGCCTACAACCGCGCCGCCATCCAATTTCTGGCGCGCGAATATCCTTACGATTACCCCGAACCGGAATCGGTGGTGACGCTGTGCCGCCAGGGTTATCGCGTGCAGGAAGTGCCGGTGCGTATGCGCGAGCGCCAGAACGGCCATTCGTCAATCACGTTTTGGCGTTCGATTTACTATATGTTCAAAGTGTTGCTGGCGATCTTTGTCGGCGCGACCCGGCGCTCTCTGCAAAAGCCTTCTGAGACCGCCGGTTGAACTGAGACCAGTTGAGCTTGTGAGAACAAAGCATGAACAGTGAGATTCAATTGATCGCCATCACCGGCAGTTTGTTGATGATGTATCTGGTGTTCTACCTGATCCGCCAGCGCCGTTTGCGCGAAGAATACGCGCTGCTCTGGTTTGCCGCCGGGCTGGTCTTGCTGGTGTTTTCTTTCTGGCGCGGCTTGCTCGATCGCGTGGCCCAGTGGGTCGGCATCGCTTATCCGCCCAGCGTTTTGTTACTGGCGATGATCGTGTTCGGCTTTTTGCTGGCGATGCATTACTCGGTCTCGCTGTCGCGGCTGGCCGAGCAGAACAAGCGGCTCACGCAAGAGTTAGCCTTGTTGCGCAATCGGGTCGAACAGCGGGAAGGTCGCGCGCCGCGCAAATCATTCGCTCAAACGGGCGAGCCGAGTGTGATGGACGAGAACGCGACCGAGCTGAGGAACGGCTAGGAACAAGGCATGCGCATCCTCGTCCTGCAGGAAACCGACTGGGTCACTCGCAATCCGATCATGCATCATCGCATGTTGGAAGCGTTGGCGTTGGCGGGCGCGGACGTGACGGTCATTGATTATGAAATCCTCTGGGCGCAAAAAGGCACGTTGCCGCTCTGGCAAGGCCGCCGCGTCATCCGAGATTGCCACAAGTTTTTTGAGCAGGCGCCCATCACCATTCTGCGACCCGGCATGTTGCGGCTGCCGGTGTTGAGCCGCCTGTCGTGGCTGGCGGGTAACTGGCGCGCGTTGACAGACTATTTTGCGGACGGACGGCCCGATGTGATCGTGGCGTATGGCATCTCGAACGCCTATCTGGCGCAACGTTTCGCGCGGCGGCATGGGGTGCCGTTTGTCTATCATTTGATGGACGCGCTGCACACCTTGGCAGAGTCATATTGGCAACAGCCCATCGCGTGTGCTGTCGAACGCGCCGTGCTGCAGCGCGCCGATCACGTCGTGGTCATCAACAACAAGCTGCGCGAATACGCGGTGCAGATGGGCGCCGCCGCCCAACGCGTCACCGTCATCCCGATGGGAACCAACATCACATCGGAAATGCCAGCGGACGAAATCGAAGCCGTCCGCGCCGGGCTGCAGATCAGCCCGCAGGATTTCGTGATGCTCTTTATGGGCTGGCTCTATGATTTTTCGGGACTGCGCGAACTGACCGTGGAACTGGCGCGGCGCAAAGCCGCCTGGCCTCAGTTGAAATTGCTGGTGGTGGGCGATGGCGACCTGCTGCCAGAGCTACAACGCCTGCGCCAGACGCACGGCCTGGAACAGCACTTAATCCTGACCGGACGGCGGCCCATGCAAGAGATGCGCGGTTATATCGCGGCCTCTGATCTGTGTCTGCTGCCCGCACACAGAAACACGACGATGGAACACATCGTGCCCGCCAAGGTGATTGAATATATGGAAATAGGACGGCCTGTGCTGGCGACGCGCCTGCCCGGTCTCGAAGCAGAGTTCGACGACCTGCCCGGCCTTCTTTACATTGAGCGTCCAGAAGACGCGTTCGACCGCCTGGAAGAATTGCTTCAGGCAACCCCATCGCCACGGCAAGTAGCGCGCCGATTAGGGGCGACCTGCCGGGAATTTCTGCAACGCCGCGAAGACTGGGCAGGCGTCACCAAACGTTTTGAACAGGTGCTCAGCACCACGCGCGTTCGTGAGCGCGCTTGAAACCGCACCTTGTTGCTACAAGGTATTTTTCCGAGGAGAACCGTTGGCAAAGTTTTTATCGCAAACAGCCCTGCTCTTTGCGATGGCATTCAGTTTGTTAATTGCGCAGCTTTTGCTGAAGCAAGGGCTGACCCAGGTGGGCGCACTGACCGTGACGAGTTGGCCGCAGGCGTTCAATTTGATCCGCCTGATTTTGACGACGCCGAAATTGATCGGCGGCCTGTGCATTTCGGCGCTGAGCACGCTGATGTGGCTGGTCGCGCTCTCGCGCTTGGAATTGAGTTTCGCGGTGCCGGTGTTGAGCGGGATTTATTACGTGCTGATTTTACTCGCCTCGACCTTTGTTTTGGGCGAACGAGTCACCGGACAACGTTGGGCAGGCGCACTGCTGCTCATTCTCGCGCTGGCTTTGATCTCGAATTCCAAGTAACACGTTCAAGCCGCTGCGGCGGACTGCTGAAACTGCCCGTACTTTGTGGGGCTGAGAATCTGTATGGCAACGCAACTTGCACAGACTGCGACCACGACGACAACAACCACGACAACAGCGCCCGCACCTCTGCGCCCGTGTCCGCTATGCGCGGCAACTGAGACTTCCGTAGAGGTGCGCACTGACAAATACAATTCATCGGGTGAGCAATACTTGGTGCTGCGTTGCCGCCAGTGCGACCTGCTTTACACACGCCCGCTGCCGACCGCGGCGGAGTTGCACGCGCTTTATAGCAGCGAGTTTTACGGCGAGAGCGTCAAGCCGAAATTGCTCAGTTGGGATTCCATCCGGCTTCTGCTCCATCAATCCGTGCTGCGGCATCGGCGCAAAGCCTTGCTCAACCGGGCTCCGGGGCGTGTGCTGGATGTCGGTTGCGGCGATGGTGATTTCGTAGCGCATCTGCGACCGCGCGGTTGGGAAGTGCACGGCGTCGAGTTTTCGGCGGCGGGTTGCAAACTGGCGCGGGCCAAAGGCGTGCAGGTACATCAAGGTGAACTAAAGGGAGCCAACTTCACGGACGGTCATTTTGATGTCGTGACGATCTGGCACGTGATGGAGCATCTGGCCGACCCGCTAGCCGAAGTTACCGAAGTCCGGCGTGTTTTGCGCGATGATGGCTTGCTGGTAATCGAAGTGCCGAACATCGGATCGCCCACGTTTAAGCTGTGCCGCGAACGCTGGTGGTTGCTGGATATTCCGCGCCATTTGCAACACTATACGCCCGACACCTTGCAAAAATTGTTGCAGCGCGCGGGCTTCACACCCGTCTATCGCCAGAATTTCCATCTCGTGGATTTTGCGCTCGTGTTCATCACCTTGATGGAGTGGTCGCAGGTGCTCGGCCCGCGTCAAGGCGATCATTACTTCGTGACGGATTTTCGCCAGGCGCCGCTGCACCGGAAACTGCTCTTTTTGCTGCTGGGCAGCGTCGTCGGCTTACTGAGTTTCCCGATCTCGGCACTGTCCACGCTACTGACCAGTCAAAGCGAAACGGTCACGATGACGTTTCGCAAAGCCGCTCGCTAGGTTCATAGCGGTATGTGGGAAAAGTCGCGTAGCAGGACGGTACCGCGCGCGTGAGCAAGCGGCGCCTGGGCCGTTCAGCCAATGGCGTAAGCTTGACGCGCCGCTTGCTCACGCGCGCGGTACCGTCCCGGCACAACCCGCTCTCGTAAACATAATTGCAAACCGATCTAGGAATTTAGACAGACACGCTTTCAATTCAGCGCAACCTGCAAAGGAGAACGACATGGCAAAGACCGCTATCGCAAAAGGCAAAGCCGCACCGAAGGCGAAAGCAAAGGGCGACATTATTGATTACATCATCAACTACCAACGCCCGGTGCCGAAAAACTTTGACAAGATCACGCTCGACATCATCGAGAACGCGCTACGCAATGCGCGCTTCGAGATGGACGCCGTGCTCTTCCGTTCGGCCATGTCGCCCGTCATACGCGAACAGCACGACGGCTTCCCGATGATCACCACGCCCGATGGCCGCATGGTCGTGGGCCAGTTCGGCGCGTACATCGCTGGGTTCATCAGCAACTGGAAGCGTGGCATCAATCCGGGCGATGTGTTTTTGATCAGCGATCCGTACAAGTGCGGCGGCTCGATCTCGCACATCAACGACTGGCTGGTGCTGTTGCCGATTTTCTACAGAGGCGAGTTGGTCGGCTGGGGTTCGCAATTCGGCCACACGATTGATATGGGCGGGCCGGTGTCGGGCAGCTTGCCCACCGACGCCACGACGGTTTTTGGCGAAGGCACGCGCATCCCGCCGGTCAAGCTGTTTGCCGAAGGCAAGCTGAACGAAGACCTGCTCGACACGATTCTGAATAACTCGCGCATGCCGACGATGAATTACTTCGATCTGATGGCCATCGTCGCGGCCTGCCGCACGGCCGAAAAGCGCGTCGTCGAGATGTGCGACCGCTTCGGCAAAGACGTGCTGCTGGATGCTTACGAAGCGCTGCTCGACCGCACCAACAAGGCCATGCGCGAGTTGATCAAAATGTGTCTGCCCGAACAGCCGGTCTCGTTTGAGGATTACATTGACGACGACGGGCGCGGCAATGGCCCGTACAAAATGAAGCTGACGATGTGGCGCGAAGGCGACCACGCCCATTTCGACTGGACGGGCACCGACCCGCAAGCGCCGGGGCCGATCAACTTTTACCTCAACGAAGAGATGTTCAAGATGTTCATCGGCGTCTATCTGATCATGGTCTTCGATCCGCAGATTCTGTTTAACGATGGCTTCTATCCGCTGCTGCACATCACGATGCCGAAGGGCACGCTCATTCAACCGAACTTCCCGGCGGCGCTCGGTTGCCGCACGCATGCGCTGACGCGGCTGTTTGACGTGCTCGGTGGATGCCTGGGTGTGAATGCTCCTGAGTTGAGTACGGCGGCGGGGTATGGGACATCGCCGTACCTGCTTTACAACGGCTACGACGAGAACGGCGAGTTCTTCCATCTGATGGAAATCACCTACGGCGGCATTCCGGGCCGCCCGATTGGCGACGGCATGGACGCGCATTCATGGTGGCCGCTGTTCGAGAACATCCCGACCGAGTATCTGGAAAGTTATTACCCGCTGACGGTGCTGGAATACGGCTCGTTGATAGACAGCGGCGGCGCGGGTTTTCATCGTGGCGGCAACGCGGTACGCAAGGTCTATCGTTTCGATGTGGACGGCGAGATCGCCATTCACGACGACCGCGACCGTTCGCAACCCTGGGGCATTCTGGGCGGCTGGCCGGGCGCGTTCTCGACGAAGGAATTGATTCGCGCCGATGGCACGCGCGCGCAATTGCCCTCGAAGATTTCGCAGGTGCCGGTCAAAAAAGGCGACGTGCTGGTGTATCACACGGCGGGCGGCGGCGGTTGGAAAGACGCGCTGGAACGCCCGATTGAGACCGTGCGTCTGGATGTCATTCGCGGACTGGTCTCGTATGAAAAAGCCGCGCGCGATTACGGCGTGATCGTTGACCGCGCGACGCAACAGGTGGATGAAGCTGCAACTGAACGCCAACGCGCGGCAATTCGCGCTCATCGTCCGCCGATTGAAACCTTCACGCTCGGCCCGCCGCCGGAAGCGATTGGCGTAATGAAAGCGCATTCCGCGCAGCAGCCAAAAGCACAAGGAGCGGCGGCGGATTAACCGCCAACGGGCCGGCCGAAACGCAGCCGTTTTTCAGCCGGCCTGCTTTGGGTTTTATCTTATGCGCGGAGTCAGCCATGAACGACGATTACGACAGCCCGTGGAAAGAAGCGCTGGAAAGTTATTTCCGCGAATTTCTCGAATTGCTCTTTCCCGCCGCCGCGCGCGAGATTGAATGGTCGCGCGGCTTTGAGTTTCTCGAACAGGAATTGCGCCAGATCACGCGCGAAGCCGAAAGCGGGCGACGCGCAGTGGACAAACTCGTGCGCGTATACCGGCGCGACGGCGCGGAAGCCTGGGTGCTCATTCACATCGAAGTGCAAGGTCAATGGGAAGCCGATTTCGCGGCACGCATGTTCGCATGCAATTATCGGATCTTCGACTTGTTTCAACAACGCGTGGCGAGCTTTGCCGTGCTGAGTGACGAAAATCCCCACTGGCGGCCCAACGCCTTTGGGTATGACTTGTGGGGCAGTCGTGTGCGCTTCGACTTCCCCAGCATCAAGCTGCTGGATTTCACGGCGCGTTGGGAAGAGTTGGAAGCCAGTGATAATCTCTTCGCCGTCGTCGTGATGGCGCATTTGAAAACGCAAGAAACGCGCAGCGATAATCAAGGCCGTTACACTTGGAAAATGTGCCTGCTGCGCATGCTATATGAACGCGGCGTCGCTGCCGTTGACGTGCGCAAACTCTTTCACGTAATTGACTGGCTGATGCGCCTGCCCAAAGAGTTGGGGCAAGCTTGGTGGCAGGAATTTCAGGCTTTTGAGGAGAAACAACGTATGCCTTACGTAACAAGCGTTGAAGAAATCGGGATTGAAAAAGGGATTGAAAAAGGGATTGAAAAAGGATTGATGAGGGGCCGTGAAGAAGGCCGTACCAGTGTCCTGAAAGCGTTGCGGCAGATGCTCGTG
Source organism: Acidobacteriota bacterium (assembly GCA_016196035.1). Taxonomy (NCBI): domain Bacteria; kingdom Pseudomonadati; phylum Acidobacteriota; species Acidobacteriota bacterium. The sequence continues at coordinate 16,918 of JACPYM010000110.1, forward strand.
CTGCGCTTTGGCGCACTGCCTGGGAGTCTGGCTGCGCGGTTGGGCGAACTGAGTTTGCCACAACTCAATCCGTTACTGGATGCGGCCCTCGCGGCGCCGACGCTGGAAGAATTCTTGCGCCATCTGCCAACCACGACCGCCAACAACTGACATGACCGACACCCTGGATTTTTACAAAAGCCGCGGCTTGGCCCAGCGAGTGGGTTTCGGCGCGCGTCCGGCGCTGCTCATCGTTGATTTCATCAAGGGCTTCACCGACCTCGCCTCGCCACTCGCTTCCAACCTGGACAAAGAGATTGCCGCGACGAAAAAAGCCCTCAATGCCGCGCGCAAACTGAAATTGCCGATTGCGTTTACGACGGTCGAATACGACGCGGGCTTTCGTGATGCGGGCGTGTTCATCAAAAAAGTCCCGTCGCTGGCCGTGCTCAAGAAAGGCTCCACTTGGGTCGAAGTGGATGACCGTTTGAAGCCGCGCGCCAACGAACACGTGCTGGTCAAGAAATACGCCAGCGCCTTTTTCGGTACCGCGCTGGCTTCGACGCTGACGGCTGCGGGCGTAGATACGCTGTTGCTCGCGGGCTGCACGACTTCGGGGTGTGTGCGCGCTTCGGCAGTGGATGGCTGCCAGCACGGCTTCCGCACAATCGTGATTGAGGAGTGCGTGGGCGACCGGGCACAAGGGCCGCACCTGGCCAACCTGTTCGACATCAATGCGAAGTATGGCGATGTGATTACACTGGCAGAAACGCTGGCCTATCTAAAAACGGTGGCGGCATGACGCAAGCTCTGATTGAAACTGAACGATTGTGGTTGCGCACGATCACACACGCTGATTTCGCCGACCTGTTCGCCATCTGGTCGGATGCCGAGACCTTGCGGTTCTATCCGAACACACTTGACGAAGCAGCGATGCGCGCCTGGATTGAGCGCAACCTGAAACGCTATGAAGAGTATGGTCGCGGCCTTTATGCCGTGCTGCGCAAGGCCGATCAGCAATTCGTCGGCGATTGCGGCCTAGTCGTGCAAGATGTCGAAGGCGTGGCGGAACTCGAAGTCGGCTATCAATTCAACAAGCAGTTTTGGGGCCACGGCTATGCGACCGAAGCGGCGCGCGGGTGCATGGATTTTGCGCGTGACCAGTTAAACCGTGAGCGCATCATCTCGATGATCCGGCCCGAAAATCTGCCGTCGCGCCGCGTGGCTGAACGCAATGGGTTGCAGATCGAAAAGAAAGTCTTCTGGCGCGGCTTCGATCATTTTGTTTACGCCGCAGTTTTGCAATAACGAGAACAACGCTATGCAAGAGAGCATTCCGCCGCGGCCATTGGAAGGCGTGCGCGTTTTGGAAATGGGCCAGTTGCTGGCTGGGCCATTCGCCAGCGTCTTGCTGGCCTGGTTTGGCGCGGAAGTCATCAAGATCGAACCGCCGGGCACGGGCGATCCGCTGCGCAAATGGCGCAAGCTGCACAAAGGCACGGCGCTCTGGTGGTACATCTTGGGGCGCAACAAAAAATGCGTCACGCTCAACCTGCGCGAACCGCGCGGCCACGTAATCGTCAAGCAACTCGTCGGCAAAGTGGATGTCGTGCTCGAAAATTTCAAACCCGGCACGCTGGAAAAATGGGGCTTGGGGTATGAAGTATTGAAAGCCATCAATCCGAAATTGATTATGGCGCGCGTGTCGGGTTACGGGCAGACGGGGCCGTTAGCATCCAAACCTGGTTACGCCAACGTGGCGGAAGGTTTCAGCGGGATGCGTTACGTCACGGGCTACCCTGATCGTCCGCCCGCGCGCCCGAATCTGAGCATGGGCGATACGCTCGCCGGCTTGCACGCGGCGCTCGGCATTCTGATGGCGCTTTATCATCGTGATACGAAACAGACCGGCCAAGGGCAAATGGTGGACGTGGCGATTTATGAAGCCTGTTTCAACATGATGGAATCGGTGATCCCCGAATACGACAAGCTCGGTGAAATCCGCGAGCGGCAAGGCTCCAAAATTTCCGGCATCGTGCCAACCGCGACCTATCCGACCAAAGACGGCAAATACATCATCATCGGCGGCAATGGCGATTCGATTTACAAACGCCTGATGACCGCCGCCGGACGCACAGACTTGGCAAATGACCCGCGCCTCGCGCACAACGAAGGCCGTGTCACACACGAAGCCCTGATTGACGCGGCAATTGAAGAATGGACGCGCAGCCACAGCTACGACGAATTGATCGCGGCGCTCGAAGCGGCCGACGTGCCGAGCGGGCCGATCTATAACGCCGCCGACATCGTGGGCGACCCGCATTATCAAGCGCGCGGCATGTTCGAGGATTGCGACATCGGCGAAGGCGAGACGGTCAAGCTGCCGACCTTTGTGCCGAAGCTGAGCGAGACGCCGGGCGGTACGTCGTGGGTCGGGCCAGCGTTGGGCGCGCATAATCAGGAAGTGTATGGCAAGCTGTTGGGGATGAGCGCTGATGAGATCGCGCAGTTGCAAGCTGATGGTGTAATCTAAGGGCGAGGAGTAACAACGATGCTCAATCTAGAACGCATTATTACCATCGAACCCGGTAAACGGGGCGGCAAACCTTGTATTCGCGGGATGCGCATTACCGTTGCCGATGTGCTGGGCTGGCTCGCTTCAGGAATGACGCCAGTTCAGATTCTTGATGACTTTCCCGAACTGACCGAGCGGGATATTCGGGCTTGCCTGCAATTTGCGGCGCAACGCGAACGCCAAACGGTTTACGCTTAGCCAGTCGTGATGGCGATGAAATTGCTGCTGGATCAGAATCTCTCGTACAAATTGCTGAAACAGCTTGAACCTTATTATCCAGCCTCGGCGCATATTCGTTTGCTTGGAATGGCTGAAGAAGCGGATCGGGCGATTTGGCAGTTTGCCAAAGACAATGATTTTGTGGTGGTCACCCAAGACGCCGACTTTGAATTGCTCTCACAACTGTATGGCTTCCCGCCCAAAGTAATCTGGTTGCGTTGCGGAAATACAGCCTCTGCCAATATCCTGCGCCTGCTGATCGAAAACCACGAACTGTTATACGCATTCGCCGCCGATGATTTGGTGGCTTGCCTGGAATTGCATTGAGTAAACCGCTATGACCCCAAGACCAACTGAAGGCTACAGCATCACCCTGCGTTTACGGCTTGCCAACAAACCCGGCACGCTTGGCAAAGTCACCTCCGCCATCGGCATGGCGGGCGGCAACATCGGCGCCATTGACATCGTCGAAGCCGGTTCCAATCAACTGGTGCGCGACATCACCGTCGCGGCGGGCAATGACCATCACGCCCAAGAGATCGCCGCCGCCGTCAACGCGCTCCCGGATGTCACGGTCATCAATGTCTCTGACCGCGTCTTCCTCTTGCACATCGGCGGCAAGATCGAAGTCAAAAGCAAAATCCCGATTCAGACGCGCGCTGATTTGTCGCGCGCCTATACGCCCGGCGTGGCCCGCGTCTGCACGGCGATTGCCGAAGACCCCAGCAAAGTTTTCAACCTGACGATCAAACGCAACACCGTCGCCGTCGTCACCGATGGCACCGCCGTGCTCGGCCTGGGCGACATCGGCCCCGCCGCCGCGCTGCCCGTGATGGAAGGCAAGGCCATGCTCTTCAAAGAATTCGCGGGGATTGACGCCTTCCCCATTTGCCTCGACACCAAAGACGTAGACGAGATCGTCCGCACCGTCAAAGCCATCGCACCCGGCTTCGGCGGTATCAACCTCGAAGACATCGCCGCTCCGCGCTGTTTTGAAGTCGAGCAACGCTTGCGCAAAGAACTGGACATCCCCGTCTTTCACGATGACCAGCACGGCACCGCCGTCGTCGTCCTCGCCGCCGCGATCAACGCCCTGAAGATCGTCGGCAAGAAGATGGACGAGATCAAAGTCGTCGTCACCGGCACCGGCGCGGCGGGCACGGCCTGCGCGAAGATGCTGAGGCACGCCGGTGTGCGCAACCTGATCGGCTGCGATTTGCACGGCGTGATCTATCACGAACGTTCCGAAGGGATGAACGAAGGCTTGCGCTGGTGGGCCGAAGAGACCAACCCCGACAATTTGCGCGGCGAATTAAAAGACGTGATTGCGGGCGCAGACCTCTTCCTCGGCGTTTCGACCGGTGGCATCCTCTCGGTCGAAATGGTGCAAAGCATGGCGCGCGATCCCGTAATCTTCGCGCTCGCCAACCCCAACCCCGAAATCGCGCCCGAAGAAGCCGCGCCGTTTGCAAAAGTGATTGCCTCGGGACGTTCGGACTATCCCAACCAGATCAACAACGTGCTCTGCTTCCCCGGCATTTTCCGTGGCGCGCTCGATTGCCGCGCCTCCGAGATCAACGAAGAGATGAAGCTGGCGGCGGCCTACGCCATCGCCAACATCATCGCCGACGCCGAACTCGATCCCGATTACATCATCCCCTCGGTCTTCAACCGGCGCGTCACCCCGGCGGTGGCGGCAGCAGTCGAAGAAGCTGCGCGGCGTTCTGGCGTAGCGCGGCGCGAACGGACAAACCTCGATGGTTGAGGCTTGCCCGGCCAGTGTGGAGGCTGGCAACATACGGCTATGATCGAAAAGATAACCCTCGATAATTTTAAGAGCCATGCTCACACCGAGATTGAACTGGGGAGAGTCACGGCGTTGGTGGGGCCGAATGGTTGCGGCAAGACTTCAGTTTTGCAAGCAATCTATTTGCTATCGCAACTTGTTGATAAGCCTTGGAGCGAGCTTAGGAGTGGACAGGTCAATCCCATATCATTTACCAGGTCTAGTGCCGGACATTCGCACATTTCGCTTCAAGGCAAATACAAATTCGCTTCATCCTATCTCAATTGGTATGTGGCCGTGGGATTTAACCCAAACGACGTTATCGTTCATTCGGCTGGCAATTCACCAGAATACTGGGATTTAATTAGCTTCAAGCCTGAAGACCGAGTTTTTGCCGACGGCACAACCGTGCAACCTGATAAACCCTTGGCAACAATTCTTGATAGCGTACAAGCCATCGCTCTGAAAAACATCGCTTATTTCAAAGCCGATTACAGACAACTTGCACAACCTTCCTACTCTGAGGAGCTTCAACCTCAAATCGCCATTGATGGTAGCAATCTTGCCTCTGTTATCACTTTTATTATTGGGGCTGCCTATGAGCGGCATAATGAAGTTCTTCAACAGCTTCAGGAAATTGTGCCAGAAGTAAAAGGCATTCGGGTAAGACCTGCGAAGGTTAAAAAAGAGCGAGAGCGAAGCCTATCAATTGACGGAAAACAATTTTCTTATAACGAAGGTATTGAGCTAACAGGCAACGAACTGATCTTTGACACTACAGCGAGTAAGGCAATCCCTGCATCCTCGATGGGTGATGGCACTTTGTTAGCCTTGGGAATACTGACCTTGTTCCAATATAAAGTGGATCAATCAATTATATTAATTGATGATATTGAACACGGGTTACACCCGATTGCTCAACGTCGGCTCATCCAGATGCTGGCAAAGCTGGCAGAAAAGCAAAATAAACAAATACTTTTCACGACTCATTCGCCTTATGTCCTTGATGTTCTGGACGCAAAAGACGTTTGGGTGATGTCAAAAGACCAGGAAGGCATCAGCCATTGCAAACGCCTCAGCGACCACCCCGATTCAAAACACGCTTTAGAAGTTCTGACCACTGGTGAACTCTGGGACGCAGAAGGCGAGCAATGGGTAACGGGTGAAACTGAAACGATGGAGCCGGCGCATGCTTGAGTTCGTGGTGGTGGTGGAAAACAATTCAGATGCCCGGCATATTTGTACCTTGGCTGACCGTGTCTTTGCCGAGCGAGTGGATTGGATTGACGCGACGACTGTTGACAACTTTCGCCTCTGGCGTGGTTTTGAAGCTGGTACAACCAGCACAACTTGGCGCGAGATCAAGACCGATGCTAAGCAAAAGCTGCCGCGCTTCCGCCGCCGCACGAATGACGAACCGCAAGGCATCGCTTATGCGGAAAGCCGCAAAGTCATCGCATTGGTCGAGAAACTTCAAAGAACTCAGCAGATTGACGCCTTGATTCTCTTCAAAGATTTAGACAATCAGCCAGAAAGACGCGCGGGAATGCGGCAAGCAAGAAAAGAAGTTGAGAAGCAGATTCTCGTCGTCTTGGCTACCGCCAAATGGAAACGCGAGGCGTGGATTTTGAATGGTTTTGAGCCGTCGCATAAACGCGAGGAGGAATTGCTGGCTGACCTATGCCAAAAGCTAGGGTTTGATCCCCGGCTGAATGCGGAAAATCTTCATCATCTGACTACAGATGATTCCAAGCATATCTTGGATGCTTTGCTGCAAGATCACGCTTCGGGCAAGAAACGTTACGAACGTGAAGAGCAATGCTGGCTTGAGGTTTCGCTTGAAACTCTTCGGCAGCGTGGGAAAGAAACCTTGTTGACTGATTATCTGGATGAGGTAGAAACCCATTTGCTGTAGCTTCTTGATCCATCATTTACCTATCGAAAAGCTGAGCAATGAAACTACCCAACCGCGTCATCCTCATGGACGTCAGCCCCCGCGACGGCCTCCAATCCGAACCCATCTTCGTCCCGACCGAAAAGAAGATCGCGCTGATCGAACGGCTCATCGCCGCCGGGGTGCGCAAGATCGAGGCGACTTCCTTCGTTTCACCGAAGTGGGTGCCGCAGATGGCCGATGCCGAGGCGCTGTTACAGGCCGTCGCGCCTGCGCATCCCGACGTGACCTTTGAAGTGCTGTTGCCGAATGAAAAAGGCTACGACCGCGCGCATGCAACGGGCTTGCTCAAAGCGGCGGGCTTCGTCGTCGCCGCGACCGAGGCGCTAAACGTTAAGAACGTGAATATGAGTGTGGCTGATTCGATGCGTCAGTTCGCCGCCATCGCCGCACGCGCCAAGGCCGATGGCGTGCGTATTCGCGGGACAATCGGCGTCTCGTTCGTCTGCCCTTACGAAGGCAAGGTGCCGCGTGCGCGCGTCGTGGCATTGGCTGACGAATACTTCAACGCGGGCGCGGATGAGGTGGCGATTGCCGACACGATTGGCCGTGCGATGCCGAATGATGTTTACGCAGTCTTCGCCGCTGTGAAAGACCGCTGGCCCGGCAACCCGCTGGCTGGGCACTTTCACGACACTTACAAGATGGCCCTGACGAACATTTTCGCCGCCATGCAAGCGGGCGCGGATGTCTTTGATTGCGCCGTTGGCAATCTGGGCGGCTGCCAATTCGCCAAAGGCGCGACGGGCAACGTTTCGACTGAACAATTGGTTTATCTGCTAAATGGCATGGGTATTGAAACCGGCATCCGGCACGACCGCATTGTGGAAGTGGGCCAGTGGGCCAAAGGGTTGATCGCTCCCTTAGCGATTGAGGCGAGCGCATAACATGGCAGACACAAACATCAACTACGCCGAGAAAACGACGCCGGAACTGCTTGAGTTGCTGGTTGCAGAAGAAGACCGCGTCACGCTGGCGCACATCCATGAGCTGGCCGCGCGCCCGGATGCGATTGAGCTGTTGCGCGCGTGGCTGGCGGATGATGACCGCTGGATGGAGGCGGAACACGGTGAGTGGTGGGCGCTCTATCACGCCTTTACGATCTTGAGTTTGAAGGGCCAGCCGGAATTGTTGAACGACGTGCTGGAGGCCTTCAAATATGCTTACATAGAAGATAACGAGTGGATTCAAGAGGTCAGCCCGGCGGCTCTTGCTCGTTTTGGGCCGGCAGCGATTGCGCCGTTGATCGAGAACATCAATCGAATGCGCAAGGCCACACAAAATCCTTTCGGGCCCTTTTACCGCGCGCGTTTAGTGACGGCACTCACACGCATTGCCATCGAACAGCCGGCAGAACGGCCCCGCGTCGCTGAATTCGTCATTTCCCGTTTTAGCGACTTGGCCGAAACTGATGAAGCCTTTCTCGGCTTGATTGTTGGCGATGCACTCACGCTCGATTTTGAACGCGCGCAGGAACCCTTGCGCTCAGCCTTTGCTCGTAGAATGATTGATGAAACGATCGGCGGTGATTACGAAGGCACGTTGGAGTGGTTCGCCACCTTCGAGAAAGAGCGGTATTGGGAATACACCCAGAATTTGCTGGAGTTTTACGAGCCGGAAAAGATGGCGGCTCGGCAACGCCGCTGGGCCAACGCGAAGGAGGCTGCGGAACGCCGCGAGAAGCAACAGGCATCGCAGGAAATCGCGCATCGGCTCGGTTGGGATATGAACGACGAACCTGTCGCGCCCAAAGGCTACCTTCCCACTCACGAAGGCACCGTTGTGCGCGAAGAAGCCAAGGTGGGCCGCAACGACCCGTGCCCCTGCGGCTCCGGCAAGAAGTACAAGAAATGCTGCGGCGCATAATAAAAAAGGGAGCGTGTCGCGCTCCCTTCGCCTTTAGACCTTAATGAAAATGCGCCGCTGATACAGAATCGTCATCAGCCCCAACCACAACAGCACATAGGCCAACGCATATCCCAACGAAGCGTTCACCGGCGCGAGCCACGACAGAAAGACGTGTTCATACAACCACGTCTTCAAATCGCCCGGCGTGCCGTCCAGTTTGATCGTCGGGATGACACTGAAGATGCGCGCCAGCAGGCCTGAAAAGACATAGAGCGCCAGCGCATTCACGCCGAAGACGACAAATGGCTTCGTCCAGCCTTTGATTCCTTTGATGTCAATTGACCAGTAACACAGCGCCAGCAAGCTCAGCGCCAGGCCCGTCGTGAACATCACATACGAGCTTGTCCAAAGCGCCTTGTTGATGGGGAAAGCCAGATTCCAACACCAGCCGATGACCACACACAACGCGCCAAAACCGAAGAGTCCGGCGGCCTTGTCCAGTGGTTCGCGTTTTTGTTGCAGCCACGTCCCGGCCAGTACGCCGGACAGACAGGTTGCAATGGCGGGAATCGTGCTCAAGATGCCTTCGGGATCGTAAAGCGGTCTATAGATGTGCCCAGCCAGCAGCGTGCGGTCCACCCAGGAAGCCAGGCTGCCTGCCATCGTTAGATCACCGGGCACGAAGCCGGGGGCGGGGATCGTTTTCATCACCAGCCAATAACCCAGCAGCAAGGCGGCGGCGATCAAGGCTTGGCCGCGCCAGCGGACTTTCAGATAGATCAACGAGGCGAACAGGTAACAAATCGCGATGCGTTGCAACACGCCGGGGATGCGGATGTGGCGGAACTTTTCGAGCGTGTAGGGGAAGCCGTGCAGCAGGATCAGGCTGATGAAAAAGATCAGCAGGCTGCGGCGAATGATCTTGATGTAAAGGTCGCGTTGGCTGCTTCCTTGCAAAGAGACAGCTTCAACGCGTCTTTCAAAGGCCAGCGGAATGGCTACGCCGACGATGAAGACGAAGAAGGGGAAGATCAGATCGGTCGGCGTCCAGCCATCCCAGGGTGCGTGTTCGAGCGGCCAATAGGTGTGATGCCCATCGCCTCCGTTATTAACCAGCACCATCGCGGCGATAGTCAGGCCGCGAAAGACATCCAGGGAAAGCATGCGGCCCGCCAAGGGATTGGCGTCGGCAAGAGAGGCTGCTGGTGAAGCGGACGTGTCGGGTGATTCGTCAGTGAGTTTGAGCATGGGGCATTCTCCAGTCGTGCAGGTTGTTTTTCAGTATTACAACAAAAGGAAAATCGCGGCTCGACAGCGCAACACGAAATGCTTGAGAGGCTGCCTTGGCCTAGCGTCCAAGGATCAGCACGCCCCACGAGCTGCCCGTCGTTTTGATCTTTTTGAGCACGGATTGTGTGGCGACATCAACCACCGACACATCGTTGGAAGGGCCATTCGCCGTGAAAAGCGTTTTGCCATCGGGCGCGATGGCGATGCCCCAGGGGCGCTGTCCCACCTCAAACGAAGCGGTCGGTTGATTGGTGGCGGTGTCTATCACGAAGACTTTGCGTCCCCGGCCCGTGCTGACAAAAAGCTGTTTGGCATCGGGCGCCAGCGCCAGGCCCATCGGTTTAACCTCGCCCGCTTTGCCGAGTGGGATGTCTTGCAGCTTGACGTTCTTGACCGTGTCGAGCAACGCCAGCGTGCCGTCATTTTCGGCGTTCACATACGCGTGTTTGCCATCGGGCAGAAAGACGACATTGCGCGGGCGGCGGCCCACCTTGATGCTCTTGAGCAGCTTGCGCGTGGCGACATCAATCACGGCGACGGCGCTGTCGGCTTCCGAAGTCGAATAGACCAGCTTGCCGTTGGGCGCAAGCGTCACGCCCTCCGGCTCTTCGCCCGTGTGAACCGTTTGCAGCAATTTTCCGCTCAGCACATCAATGAAGCTGACCCCGGCGGCGTCTTCGTTGGAAACATAGATCGTCTTGCCGTCACGGCTGAGGTCGAAATTCTCAGGATCGGAACCGCCCGGCAACATGCGCACCAATTTGTTTTGCGCGACATCAAACACGCCGATGCCGTCGGCGCTCTTGTCCGGTGGCGGCAGTTTGCTCTCATCCACGCCCGGCGGCGCGATAGGCGAACCGCTCAGCGCCACATAAATCGTCTTGCCATCCGGGCTGGCGTGAATGCCGCGCGGGCGTTTGCCCAACGGCACGTGCGCCAACACTTCAAGCGTCATGCCATCAATGATGCTGAGATCGCCCGAAGTTTCGTTGGTCACGAAAACACGAAAGCCGCTTTTCCATTCGGGCAGCGGTTTGTTCGTTGCCATCGAATGCGTAGCCGCTTGACCCGATGTTTGGGTCACCGACTGCCCGGAGGTTTGTGTGTTCACTGCCGTCTTCGAATCATTGGATGAACACCCCGCCGCCATCAGCGCAAGACAAGTCACCACGAGACAACCTGCGTTTTTCATTTTCATGCACTCTTTCTTCAGCCCGAATTGCGGCTGCCAAGCTTATTTCAAGTTAAAGGCGACTTCGCTTTTGCCAGACGCCGCCAGCGTGATTGGTTGTTCCTGCCGCCCCAATTCTTCCTGCCAGACTTCGAGCGTGTAGTTGCCCGGCGGCACGTTGCGCAATACAAACGCGCCGTCCGCGCCCGTCACCGCGAAATAAGGATGTGCGACGACGCCGATCCAGGCATACATCCAACCGTGAATGTTGCACTTCACACGAATCATGACTTCGGGTTGCGTGAAGCGGCGTTCAAAGGGTTCGGCATTGGGCGGCTGGCTCTGGTTCCAGTCGCGGTTGTGTTCCGGCAGCGGGTGAATGTTGTGCGTCAGCGGATCGGAATTCGTCACCTTCAGCGTTTGCCCAACCTGAAGGCCGAGCACGTGCGGGCCGAACCAACAGCCCTTTTGATCAATGACGGCGGGCGCGGCAGGCGGTTCGAACTGTTTCCCCTCCAGCCCCTGCTTGATATACACAAACGCGTTGGCGAGCGCGCCCTCTTTGCTGGCCGCGATCTTTTCATCGAGCACTGGCGTATCGTGCAGCAGCGCGCATTCCGGCGCATTGTCCATCTTCACCGGTTTGGCGAGCGGCTTCTTACCCGTGTAAACAACTTTGCCGGTGATCGTGCCCGCCGTCGCGGCATCCACTTTGAACCAGACGGGCGCGGCGGGTGTTGGGCTGGCTTGGTTTGCGGGCTGTGGCTTGCTGGAGCAGGCCGCCAACAAAACGGCGCAAAGACAGACCAGCCAGAGTCGAGTTTTCATTGTCATCATCATTCCTTACCCGGCGGCCCCGCATTCGTGGGAGCCTCGCCAGTCAACGCTTCCAAAAAGGCCAGCAGATCGCTGCGTTCCTGCGCGGTCAGCGTGAGCGGTTTGATCTGCGGGTCGAGTTGCGGGTTTGAACTGCCGCCGCCGATGTAAAAATCCAGCACGTCTTTGAGCGTCTTCAAACTGCCGTCGTGCATGTAAGGCGCGGTTTTCGCGACGTTGCGTAAACTCGGTGTGCGAAATGCACCTCGTTCGGCTTCAACGTGCGTGTGCGCAAAACGGCCTTGATCGCTGAGTTCCCCTTGCGCATTCATCCCCGTGCCCAGATTGTGAAATTTGCCGTCCGTGAACAAGGCCGACTGCTCGCCAATCAAATGACAAGCCGCGCAATTGCCGCGCTGCTTGTCTGAAAATACCGCCAGACCACGCACAGCAGAGGCATTGAGCGCCGTTTTATCGCTGCCATACTGATAGCGATCAAATGGTGAATTGCCGCTGAGCAGCGTGCGTTCGTAGCTGGCAAGCGCCAGCTTCAGCTTGGGCATCGTGATGGCGCCCGGGCCAAACACTTTGGCGAATTCGGCGCGATAGTCCGCGCTGGCATTGAGCTTGGTCACACAATCGGCGTGCGGCATGTTCATCTCTTTGGGGTTGGCAATCGGCCCGCCAGCTTGTTCTTCCAAACTCGCCGCGCGTCCATCCCAAAATTGCGCCGGTTGATACGCCGCATTCAACACCGTCGGCGTATTGCGCGGCCCGCGTTGCTTGCCGACACCTGCCGCCACCGACAAGCCATCGGTGAAATGCAGGTCGGGCCGGTGGCAACTGGCACACGAGACCGTGTTATCGCCGGAAAGTTGCGGATCGTGAAAGAGACGGCGGCCCAACGCGACGGCGTCTGCTGTCGGACGTTGCTCAGCGGGCAGCGGCGGCAAGCCGCGCGGCGCGTTGATTTCAACCGGCGCGCCGATTGGTTGCGCGACAGCCGCAGCGACATCTTCACGCGGCGACACCTGGCAAGCCAGCGCGCCCGCGACGGCGCAAATCAAACCAACAAACTTCCAAACTGAACCAGTCATTTCCACACCAAGATCGGTCAGCAAAACCTTGCTGCCGAGATTTGCGATTGTTTCTGTTGTGAGCGGTCGGATTGAAGGGAAGCTTACGCGGGTCGGATCAACTGAGCAAGCATACCGCAACAAGTACGGCCTTACGCTCGCTATATTCTCCATTCTGCCTTCTCCATTCGTAGGCAAAGATAGAAACACTGCTCACCTACCTATGAATGCAGAAGGCAGAATGGAGAATGCTGGCTGCCACAGGTCTCAGCGTTTGCTTGGCGTCTTGGGTTTCGCGCCGGATTTGATGATGAGTTCCGTGAGCAGTTCTACGGCCTGATCGAGCGGCAGGAAGTCGGCCACATCAATCGGCGTCCGGCCCGTCGCGTTGCGTTCATCAAGCGGCGCGCCCTTTTCCGCCAGATAGCGGATCACCTTGCAGATTTCCTTTTGGTCGGCAGTTGGCCCAACACCCGTCACCGTCGCGTGCATCACCGAATTCTTGCTGTCGGTCATCGCCTTGGGATCAGCCCCCAATTCAAACGCCAGCTTGACGAGTTCGACATTGGTGCTGCCCGCCGCTTGCATCAGCAGCGTCGTGCCGTCTTCGGCATTGATTTTCGGATCGGTGCCCGCCGCGAGCAAGGCTTTGACGATGTCCAATTGATTCGCTTTGGCGGCCACATGCAACGGCGTAACTTCGCCGGGCGGCAAACGGAAAGGCCCGCGCATCTGCTGTCCCGCCGGAGTCTTGGCATTGCGGGCGTTCGGATCAGCACCTTTGGCCAATAATTTTTTCACGAGTTCCAGATCGCCCAATTGCGCCGCCGTATGCAACGGCGTATTGCCGCGCCGATCAGCGACTTTGACATCTGCGCCACCATCAATCAGCACGCCGGCCGCCGCCACGCTGCGAAAGGCCGCTGCCGCAATCAGCATGGACGAACCATCCGGTAGCTTCCCATTCGCATCGGCCCCGGCGGCCAGCAACGCCTTGACCGCAACCGCATCGTCTTTGCTTACCGCAAAGGCCAGCGCCGTGTAGCCGGTTTTGGAAACAGCCTTGATGTTCGCGCCGTGTTCGATCAACACGCGCACGGCGTCTGAATGGCCCTCGGAGGCAGCCCACATCAGCGCCGTCTGGCCTTTCTTATTTTCAGCGGCGTTGACCTCTGCGCCCTTTTCGATGAGCAAGCTGACCGCTTCGGCATTGCCCGAATTCGCTGCTAGCATCAAGGCCGTGCTGCCGTCCCAACGCGCCGCTTTGACATCCGCACCTGCGGCGACCAGCTTTTTGATCAGTACCAGATTGCCATTGTTGCAAGCCAGCGTGAGCGGCGTTTCGCCGTATTCATCCGCCGTGTTGACCTTCGCGCCAGCCGCCAATAACAGATCCGCCGCCACCTGATCATCCAGGTAAATCGCCCAGGCCAGCGCCGTCGCCCCATCGGGTTGCGCGGCGTTCACGTCGGCTTTGGCTTTGAGCAGCGCGGTTAGCGCCTTGTGATCGCGGCGTTTGACGGCATCCAGCAGGCTGGCAATACCGTTGGCAAAACAGAGTGCCGCAGCCAGCAACAACGCGCCGCTACTTTGCAACCAGAACTTTATGTTCATTGGATTCTCTCGCTTCATCGTAGCTCAATTCAGCTAAAGCGCCGTCTGAGCAATTACTTTGCCCTTGTGACTCTGAAATTGAAGGCCAGCATCAAACCCAAGACACTCAGCACAACCAACAACGCCAGACCTGCCAGCCCGAGCAACTTATCCAGCCACTTTACGCCCGTCCATTGCAGATAATGGATTTTGTAAAGCCGATCTATTCGATCCGTATCCGGCCCGCGTTGCTGCACGCTCATCCGATTCCAGTCAAAGGTGATTTTGACGTTCGTGCTGGTCGTGATCGTTGCGCCGTTGATGGCGGCCACCGCTCCGTAACGGTTTGGATTCGCCGTAAAAGCGTCTTGCAACAACCTGCGGACATCTTCCTCGCTAGGTTTCGCGCGCGACACTAACGTAGCTGGATCAAGCTGCTGCCAGCCTTGCGCTGTACGCACGAGCAGGTGATTTCCCAGAATCGTTTTTGTGTATCGAAACTCTTGCCACGACGGGTTCGGGGTTACTGCAACCGGCTGTTCCAGCGGATACGTCTTGAGTTGCAATAACTCATACGCGCCTTCGTAACCGGGTTTCAGAAAGAACACGAGGCCGGTGATAGCCCAGCCAAATAATGGCAGCAACATCACCAGCCCCAGCACTCGATGCGTTTTGCGAATGGTCATGAAACACTGGAAAGATTGGACCCGACCTGGGTACGCACCGCTTCCAGCGTGCAGTCTTGGCAGTTCGTACTTCGGTTTTAATTGCGTCTTTTGCCACGTCTGCACGCTGGAAGCGGTGCGTACCCAGGGTAAAACTCAAGCCAAGCAATCCAACTTGCCCGTGCTATCACCAAGCTTATCCGCTTGCACGCCTGCTTTATCCAGCATGCTCAGCAACAGGTTGTTCAGCGGCGTTTCTTTCGGATACATCACGTGACGATTGCCTTTGACCTGACCGCCGCCGCCGCCCGCCAAGACGATGGGCAGGTCGTGGTGCGTGTGCAGATTGCCGTCGCTGATGCTGCTGCCATAGACGAGCAGCGAATTTTCGAGCAGGTTGCTGCTGCCATCGGGCGTCGCTTTCAGTTTGTCCAAGAGGTAGCCGAATAGTTTGACGTGGACTTCGTTGATCTTGGTGATCTTGGCGATCTTTTCGGCGTCGTTTTGATGATGCGTGATGTTGTGATGGCCGTCGGCAATGCCGATGTTGCGGTAGGGGCGATTGCTGCCTTCGCGCGCCATCATCAGGGTGATGACGCGGGTCAGATCGCTCTGCCAGGCGAGCACTTGCAAATCCATCACCAGCCGCACGTGGTCTTCAAATTCGTCGGGCACGGCGGTGGGTCGTTCCATCACCGGCAGCTTCATCGTGGCGTTCTGCTGTTCGGCTTTTTGAATGCGGCGCTCGATGTCGCGGATGGCGTCGGTGTATTCGCTCAGTTTGGTGCGGTCGCTCGCGCCGACTTTGCCGCTGAGCCGTTGGATGCCGCTGTTGACGTAATCGAGGATCGAGCGTTGCGATTCGAGCAGGGCCAACCGCGATGCGGCGTCGGTGCTGTCGCCTTCGCCGAACATGCGCTCGAAGATCGCGCGCGGATTGTTCTCGATGGGCAGCGGCGTCGTCGGGCTGCGCCAGGCAATGGTGTTGGTATAGGCGCAGCTATAACCGCTGTCGCAATTGCCCGCGAGTTGATTCGATTCGATGCCGAGTTCAAGCGAGCCGAATTGCGTGTACTGGCTCAGGGCCTGCGCCGCCACCTGATCGGCGGAAATGCCGGCATACAAGCTGATCTCGGATTTTTTGGGATGCGCGCCGGTCAGCCACGTCGCCCCTGCGCGCGCGTGGTCGCCCGCGCCATCGCCGAGCGCGCGGCCCTGGACTTGCGCCAAACCGCTGAAGACCAGCACGTGTTCGCGGAATTTTTCCAGCGGCTTCATCGTCGGCATGAATTTGAAATCGGCACCTTCGGTCAGCGGCGTCCACTTGTCCATGATGATGCCGTTGGGTACGTAAACGAATCCCAAGCGCACCGTTGGTTTCGCACTGGCCGACATTGCGGGCGTCATCGCGTCCAACAAGGGCAACGCCAGCGTCACACCCATCCCGCGCAGAAACGTGCGGCGCGGCAAAGCTTTTTTCGTGATGATCATGAAGTTTATTTCCTCTCTGTCCGGCTTAATTGACCAATCTGACTTGCCTCTTTTGGTTGACTCGCCAACTGGCTACGCATCTGGAACGGTTTGCTAGTAATGATCGCGCTAATCAGCGCGGGCAACCGGTAATTGTCTTTGGCCGTCTCGCGCATGATCGCGCGCACGGTCGGCGCATCGTAAGCTTCCAGGCCGCGCCCCAAACCATACGTCAGCATCTTTTCGATCACTGTCGAAACGAATTCATCGCGGTGGCTCTTCAACAAAATCTGTTTCAATTCCGCCGGGCCGTTGAAGGTCGTCCCGTCCGGCAACTTGCCCGAAGCGTCAATCGGTTGGCCGGCGTCTTTCATTCGCCATTTGCCAATGCCGTCGTAATTTTCGAGTGCGAAGCCGATGGGATCCATGCGCGCGTGACACGAAGCGCAAATCGGATCGGCACGGTGCAAATCCAACTGCTCGCGCGCATTCAACAAGCGCCCATCTTTCCCCTTCGCTTTCAAATCAGGCACGTTGGCGGGCGGCGCGGGCGGCGGTGCACCCAACAGGTTTTCCAAAATCCATTTGCCCCGCTGTACGACTGACGTGCGGTTGGGGTATGAGGTTACGGTCAAAAGACTGCCCTGCCCCAACAGGCCGCCGCGATTGGCGCGCTGTGTTTCATTCAACGCCACGCGGCGGAATTGTGGGCCATAGACACCCCGGATGCCGTAATGCTCTGCCAGCCGCTGATTCAGATAGGTGTAATCGGCATCGAGCAACTCAAATACGCTGCGGTTTTCGCGCAACACGCTTTCAAAAAACAACTCGGTCTCGCGGCGGAAGCCCTGGCGCAAACTGTCGTCAAAATTTGGATAGACTTCGGGGTCAGGCGTGATCGTGTCGAGGTTGCGCAATTGCAGCCATTGCCCGCCGAAGTTGCTGACGAACGCCTGCGAGCGGGGATCATCAAGCAACCGACGCACCTGTTGTTGCAAGACCAACGGTGTTTTCAGCTTGCCCTGCTCGGCCAGCGCCAACAGTTCGTCGTCGGGAATGCTGCTCCACAAAAAGAAGGAAAGGCGCGAGGCAAGTTCGATGTCGTTCAGCCGATAGACCGCGCCCACTGCGCCACTGCCGCGCGGATCGCTTTCGACGCGCAACAGGAAATCGGGCGCGACCAGCATAGCTTCGAGCGCACGCTGGATGCCGTCTTCAAAATCGCCGTCCTTGCGGCCACGTTCATAAAACGCCAGCAAGGGCGTCACATCGCCCTCGGTCACCGGACGCCGGAAAGCGCGGCGCGTGAGGTTTGCCAGAATCTTTTTCGCGCAGGCGGTCTCTTCGTTTGGCGAAGCAGGCTGACAAACAAAAATCTTGGCGCGGCTGGCGGTCTCGCCTCGACCGGCAACATTGTAAGGGCCATTGATGATGACCATCTCGACGGTCGTCGTTTCGGGAATGTCGAAGCGTTTGATGCGCACGCCGTCCAAGCGCAAATCCAGCGGCTGGGTCGGCACCGCGCCGCCAGTTGCGGGCGGCGGGCCACCAAAACGGCGCGGCCCCGGAATCGCCGGTTCGGCCTTGGCGCTCTCACGCGGATACGCCGCGCCGACGTTGCGCAAGCCCGCTTTCACCGTCAGGCGATGCTCAAAGTAGCGCGCCGGTTCGCCCGTCTCGCCATTCGACGGCGTTTTGACGCGGATCAGGTATTCGCCATCCAGCGGGAAGTAATGCTGAAACGCCAAGCCGCCGCGCGTGAAAAACGGCAGCTCATCGCTGACCTTTTCGTTGCGGCTGTTGCGGCGCGGATAGTAGCGCTCTTCGGTCGGCTTTAACTTACTGTCGCCGACAGCTAAACGGCTGACACGACGCGCCACCGACAGATATTTTTCGAGCAGCGCGGGCGAGAGCGTGAGCACTTCGCCAATGTTGTCAAAGCCATAGCCGGAATCATCCACAGGCAAGGCCTGACCCGGCTTGATGTCCACGGCCAGCAAATCACGAATCGCATTGCTGTATTCCGAACGATTCAAGCGATGCATTGCCGGACGTCCTGGATTCGGATTAACGCGCGCGGCCCGATCCAACGCGCCTTCCAGCCAACTGACGAACGCGGCGGATTCGTGCGCATCGGGTTTGGGTGCTTTGGCGGGCGGCATCTGGCCGGTGCGGACTTTGCGCAAAACCTTTTCCCAGACTTCGGCATTGCTGGCGACACGGTCGAAATCCAGGCCTTCCAACACGAGGCTCGCCGCCTTGCTTTTCTGATTGTGGCAGCTCACACAGTAATCTTCGACCAGCTCTTTTTGGGCCTTTTGCGCCGCCAAATCTGTCATGCCCGCCCGTTG
The DNA here is from genome assembly GCA_016196035.1 of Acidobacteriota bacterium. Classification (NCBI taxonomy): domain Bacteria; kingdom Pseudomonadati; phylum Acidobacteriota; species Acidobacteriota bacterium. The sequence goes on from JACPYM010000110.1 coordinate 35,711, forward strand.
AGCTTGCGAGACCACGTTGCCAAACAGCACCGTTAAGCCAACGCCAAACAAGATCACGATTCCCAGTTGCAAATGCTTCTTCTTCATCTTGCTCTTACGAAATTTGTACAGCGGGCTGCTAGCCTGCTGAAGTTCTGGTGCAAGGCGCAGTCACTGTCACTCCGCCACTCGCCTAAGTCACAGCAGGCTGGCAGCCTGCTGTACAACCTTAAAGGGTCCAATCCTCTTTGAAAAACCCAGCCAGCACAAGCTTGCCCGGATAACGCCAATCGGGCGGTGTCGTCGTATCCACCACCGCGAAATCCGGCAGCTTTGGGATTTGCCGCGCATTGTTCAGATAATCGAATTCGCGAAAGGTAAAACCGCTGTTCAACACAATGTACTTTTTCGGATTCAGCGGATTCGGGAAAATCAAAATTGGCGCGTGCGTACTGGCGGCGTAGCGATTACTTCCGACCACGATGCTTTCCGCCGTCCACTTGAGCGGCAGCTTATCGGCAATGCGCGCCAGAATCTTATTGCTGCCCGGATCACCCCAGAGAATCAGATTGCTGGCGGCGATGTCGGCGTCAGTGATTTCAGCATCTTTGCGGACTTGCGCATCGCCCCGAAAATGCCGCCGCCATTCGGTGATCGCGCGTTGCTGTTCGCGCTCGACCCACTTCGCCACACCGGGCGCAAGCGGCGGCGCCGTCGGCGTGACAAACACAAAGCTATCCAGAAAGGCGTCATCAACCGGCCCCTGCAAGCCGTGGACTTTGTGCAATCCTGCGACAACTGGCGCATCCGCCACCGCCCATTGATTGCCAGTCTTGCGGAAGTGCACGCGCCACGAACGGTCTGACATCAGCCCAGCAACCGTGAGCTTTTGTCCGTCAATTGTGACCACAGGTTTGCGCGTGCCATCCAGCGCGCAACCGCCCGGCCCCATTTCAAACGTGAAGGCCGCGACGTTGGCGGTCTCGACATTGATGCCGTTGTCACCAACCAGTTCGGCGTTCAAACGCGCCCGCTCCCAATGCTGGCCCAGCGCATCAATCGTCGCCCATTTCATCTGGTTGTAAGCCAGCGTCCATGTCGTAAATTGGAGCTTGCGCGGATATGGGTCACGCCCCCGTTCGGCGATGGCATCCAAGATGCGGTCAAGCTCGACTTTGGAATCGGGATGATAGCTATGCCCTGTCTTAGGCCCGACGACACGCCTCAGCCGCAAGCCTTCGGCGTCCATTGCCTTTTCCATCATATCGGCGGCCTGCTTCTGCCCGTCTATTTCGCCGTTATAGGCAACCACCGGCGTGTTGAACAGGTTCACCGCATAATCGGTCGCGTCATAAAGATGAAAGAGCTTCTGTTCCCACCAAGGCGGCGCGTCCGGGCCATCGAGTTTGAGCTTGAGAAATTGGGCCGACTCGCTAAAACCCGCGCCCGGTGCAATCGCCGCCCACAGCCCTGGATAGTGCGTCCCAAACTGCCACGTCGAAGCGCCGCCCATCGAGAACCCGCGCACGAGGATGCGGTTTTCGTCAATGCGGTATTGCTGCTTGACCTTATCGAGCGTCTCGAACAAATCCACTTCGCCCGCGAATTTGTTGGCGTTGCAAAAGCGCCCGTAAAGATGCACGACGAAGGTGTCGCGCGGCGTGAACTCGCCCATCCTTGTTTCGCGTTCGCTTAGAAAATTGACTTCGCTGAGCGTTTCGCCGCGTCCGTGAAACCAGGTATCCAGCCGCCAACGTTGCGGCGCATTTGGCGTAAACGAAGCCGGAATCACCAGGCCATAGGGTTGCACGCTTTTGTCAATTTTAGAAACATAACCACGCACGACCAAACCGGTCGCTGTTGTCCAGGGTGCTTTGCCTTCGGACAGTTGCCGGGCACGCTCTTCGCCGTGTTGCAACAGTAGTTTGGCTTTGAAGACTTCTTCCAGCTTAAAAAATTCGTTGTATTGCAGCGCGTAGCGCACCGCTTCGTGATAAATCGCGACGTCGGGCCAGAGTGGATGCTGGTTGAGCTTGTCCATTGCGACTTTTAAGCGCTTCAAGCCGTTTTCGAGTTCGGTGCGATCTGGTGCAGGCACTTCCACGCCAACGGGTGGGATGGGGCGCATCGCGGGCTGTTGTCGTGCGGCCTGATTTCCAGGTTGCCCAGGCGTCACAGGTTGCTGCGCCAGCGCAGTGACAACGAATGCCAAGATGAAGATCAGGCTTTTGGTCATACGATTTTCTGCCATCCACAAAGCGCAAGGCCAGTTACCTTATTGCACCGGGGTAGAGGCCGGAGCACCTTTGTCCTTTACAAAAAAGACCAGAAACTTGGCGGGCTGGGAGTTACTCGCATTCTTGGAAACAACGTGGACATCGTCAGGCGATTCATAAAACGTCTGCCCCGGCCCTAAGGTCATCTCTTTCCCGCTTGCGACCTGCATCACGATGGAACCTTCCAGTACATAGACAAAGGTATGCGCGTTATGCCGATGCTTGCTGGACGAAGCGCCCGGCGCATATTCGACGGTCAGCATCATTGCTTCCTTGCCCGCAACCCCGGTCAAGTCTTTGGTTATCAACGGAGTGACTTTGGGGCTTTGAACCGCTGCGGCGGCCTCATCCGCAAAGAGCCGAGGGATTACCCGCTCCTCGGCCAAAGATGCGGTAGCAAGCAGATACAAACATACGAGCAAAACCCTTTGCGCTGCCGTTCGAGAAGTCATGCGTTTTCTCCTGTTCGATGCTATGACACGTTCGCCAACAACCCAGTCAGCCGCCTGTCTGCATCACCAAACCGCTCAAGCTGTACGCCCATCATGTCCATCACCGACAGGAACAGGCTGCACGCTTTGCGTTTGTCATTGCCTTTGTCGAGGTAATCGAGAATGCGGCCCGTCTTTAACTGTCCACCCGCTTTGCCCGCCAGCACGATGGGCAATTGGTCGGCGCCGTGCGCATCGCCGTCAAACAGACTCGATGCCAGCATCAGCAGCGAATTGTCGAGCAGCGACGTGCCGCCTTCGTCAATCGCTTTCAGCTTTTCGACCAGGTAGGTGAATTGCTGGATGTGGAATTGATTGGTCTTCAGATACATCGCTTCCAGTTCGGGCGCTTTGCCGTTGTGGGTCAGATCGAGATGCAACGCGCCGCGCACGCCTTCGATAAAGCGGAAATTCATTTGCGACAGATCGTTGTTGAGCATCAGCGTAACCAGCCGCGTCTTGTCCATCTGAAAGGCCAATACCGTCAAATCAAGCATCAGCTTCATGTGTTCGGGAATGTTTTGCGGCAACTGTTCGCCGGGGCGCGGCAGGTTGGGTTGCTTGAGCGTAGGCTTCCAACCTTCCAGCCGCTCTTCTTTCGCCGCGTGATCAATGCGCTTCTCGATGTCGCGGATGGATTCCAGATACTCGTCGAGTTTCTTGCGATCATTGCCGCTGATTTTCGGTTGCAGCGCTTTGGCATCGGCCAGTACGAGGTCAAGAATGCTGCGGTCAAGCTGGCGACCCTTGCCATCGTCGAAAAGCTGATCGAAAACGCGCGCCGGATAAATCTCTTTGGTCGCTGGTTTCGTTGGCGAGACCCACGAAACATTCGAGCCATAAATCATCGAAAGACCGTCTTCCAGCCGCAATTCGTTCGGCTCGATGCCCAGCGCCATGCTCGGCACCGCGGTCTGATGGCCGATGCGTTGCGCCAGGATTTGATCGAACGAGGTGCCGACGCGAATCTCTTTGGGATCGAGGCTGACCGGCGCGCCCGACAGCAGGTTCATGCGGCCCAGATGCGGGCTGGTCGAGACAAAGGCTTTCTGGTGATACAAACCGCGCAAGAAAACGATGTCATTGCAAATCGGCGCGAGCGGTTTGGCCGCCTGCCCGAATTCCAGCGCACCGCCCGTGCCTTTGGCCCACCAGTGAATCGGTTCGACGCCGTTGGAAAAGTAGAGGTGCGCGAAGCGCAGCGGCGGTTTGTTGCTGGCCTTGCCGTCTTGCGCGAAGACAGGTAGCGATTCGAGCCAGGGTAAGGTGAGTGCGACGCCCGCGCCGCGCAGGAAATTGCGGCGGGATGGTTGATGGGCCTGGTTCATTGTCCAACTCCTTGTGGTTTCGCTGCGGTCTTGAGCGCGATCTTGTTTGTTGAAGTCAGCGGTGCATTTGCCTCGCTTCCCGTGCGATTGCGGAACTGTTTGCTCAACGCAATCTCTGTCGCCAACTGCGCAAACGTCGCGTCGCCGCCCGCCTGTGCCATGCGTTCAATCAACAACTGATCCGACGCCAGCACCGTGCGGCCCAGCGCGTAACCGACCAGCTTGAATGAAAGCGTTTTGCGCACTTGGGTGTCTTTCGTTTGCAGGTATTTCAGCAAGCCGTCCACGCCCGCGATTTCTGACTTGTCGGGCAGTGCGGCGGAATCTTCGATGGCGTTGCCGTCGGCGTATTTCTCACGCCAGCGTCCGGTCGAATCATAGCGTTCGAGCGAGAAGCCCAGCGGATCAATGCGGTAATGGCAATTGGCGCAGGTTGCATTGCGTTTGTGCTGTTCGAGTTTCTGTTTCAGCGACAGACCGCCGAACATCTTGTCATCGGCAGGCAACGAACCCGCGTCGGCGGGTGGCGGCGGCACGGGCGTGCCCAGAATGCGCCGCAAAATCCAATCGCCGCGTTTGACCGGACTGGTACGTAACGGCGCGGAAGTCGCCGTCAACACTGCGCCCAACCGCAAGAGGCCGCCGCGATGAAAAGCATTTGCGCCTTCGACCAGTTCGGGCGCCTCGGTCGCCTTGACCTCTTTCGTCACGCCGTAAAACTTGGCCAGGTCTTGGTTGAGGAAGGTGTAATCCGCCGTGAGAATTTCACGGACGGGGCGGTCTTGGCGAATCACATATTCGAAAAACGAAACGGCTTCGTCATACATCGCCTCTTTCACGTCGTCGGTGAATTCGGTGAAGCGCGTCGTGTCTACGCCTTTGAACTGGTCGAAATGATAAAAGCCGAGCCATTGCCCAAAGAATTCCGTCGCCAGCCGCCGCGCCTTCGGGTCGGCCAACATGCGTTTAACCTGGCGCTGAATGCCAGGCGCCTCGGTGAGTTCACCGGCGGCGGCGGCGCGGCGCAATTCGGCATCGGGAATCGAGGCCCAAAGAAAGAAACTCAGACGGCTCGCCATCTCCCAGTTTGAAAGAGGCAGAAATTCGGATTGCGAATTGCGGATTGTGGATTGCGGATTGAAAGAGGATTTCAGTGGCTGGACGCTTGGTGTATGGCTTTCCGACTTCTGTATTCCGACTTCCGCATTCCTGACCGCTTCGACGCGATAGAGAAATTGCGGCGCGACCAGGATGCGCGTCAGCACGGCGCGAATGGCTTTGCGGTGATCGCCTTCGGCGCTGAAAGCTTTTTCGTAAAAGGCGCGCAAGCTCAGTTTTTCCGTTTCCGTCAACGGATGCCGCCAGGCGCGGCTGGCGAATTCGAGGCAATCGGTGAGGTGATGTGGGCGCGCTGCTGCTTGCGCCGCCAGCACGGCGTCGTATTCGCGCCGCAGCGGGGTGACGTATTTGCGCATCTCAGCGGGCAAGGATTCGGTAGTTGCCTTGTCCATTTGCGCGATGCCTTTGCCTTGCAGGTCGTACTTGAAATGCTTCGCCAGCAGCCGCAAATAGTTGTCGTGGTATTCAAACGACGCATAGAGATCGTTCCAGGCTTGATCGAGCCGTTTGCGCGTCGTGGTGTCGAGCAGGTTTTCGACTACGAATTTATCGTCGCGGATGTATTTCACCTTCACCACGAATTCATCGTGTTCCGGCACGTTGTAGGTGTTGTCGAACGGATCAGGCACCGGGTCTTTGTCGGCGGGCGTCGGTTCGCCGTGCGTGTTGGGCGGCAGCAGCGTGGCGTATTCCGTCACGCCCGCGCGAAAGGCTTTGTAACCGGCGCTATTCATATCGCCCACCAAGGCGCGTGTCGGCTGACCTCTGGTGCCGCCATCAGCGCGATCAGAAATCACGATGCGCAACACTTGAGCGCGGTCCTGGCCCAACTCGGCATCCACTTGCAAATTGAGCAACATTGGCGTTTCAGGCAGCGGCACCTCAAACATCACCGAGCCTGCCGAAGCAAAATCGTCCGGGCCGATGGGCGTACCGTCAGGGCTGTGGCCGAAATTCAGCCGTTGCGCCGTCTCAGCGCTGACCAGCGACCGCAACGTATGCCGCTCACCCGGCGGCAAAATGCCGCGCCGCAAATTGGCGGCGGCTTCGGCATCGGCGGCCAGCACGACGACGGATTCACCGGCTTTGACCTGCGCGCGCTGGACAATCGGGCGAAAGCCAATCGTCAGGTTGCGCCAAATCACGACCGGTTTGTCGCCCAGCGCCGGATTTACCGGGGCGACATTGAAATAAATTTTCGCCGGGCCTGGTTGCACCGCGCCCGGCCTGCCACCGCCGCGCACATAGGTGAAGCGATGCGGCGATTTCACGTCCAAGGTGCGGTCACTGAATTCGAGCGGGCTTTCATCGCCCGCGCCACCGGCAGCGACGTCGCCGCGCGCAAAGAGCCAGCTCGGCCAAGTGACCATGAATTTTTGAATGTCCTCGCAACCCGCACGGATGGCAGTTAGGTTTTTATCCGCGGGAGGCATGGGCAATTTGCGCCAGCGCGCCACGATTTCTGACGAGGGATAACCCAGCACCGGCTTATTCATCACTTGCCAGATGTGCTGGGCAAAGCGCGGCGCGATACCTTCACGCGCGGCCAGCGTTGGCAAGGTCACGGTCGCTTCACCGAGCGCCGCGCGATGTTTGTATTGCCACGCGACAAACATAACCTTCCCGTATTTTTCCAAGCCGAACGGCCTGCCACCTTCGCCTGAAACGGTGCGAATGCCATTGGCGGCATAAATCTCCTTGATGCGGGTGACAGCCGCAAATTCAAACCCTGTCTTGCCCGGATCGGTAAAGAATTCAAGCGGGCCCGCGCCAATCACCGCATGCTCGGCCACGAGTTTGGCGGCGTTGAGATAGCGCTCCAGATTGGCATCCTGCATGAATTGCACGTCGCCAAAATTGGTGAAGCCTTCGCCGCCAACCGCATCACTGGACGAATCAATCCCGACATTCAGCTCAAGCCCGGTCAGGTCTTTGAGGGCGTAAGCATATTCGCCGCTCGTCAACCGCCTGACCGTCACCGGCCCCGGATCACCGTCGTGCTTTTTCGCGTAGGCGGCCAGGCTGGTGCGAATCCAGTGGACGGCTTGCGCGCGCTGCTCAGCGCTGGGTTGCGGCATGGCTTTGGGCGGCATGGCTTTTTGTTCGAGCGCGTCCGCCAGCTTTTCCCACTGTTGGAAGCCTTCGCCAATCGAGTCGTGCGAAATGAGCCGTTCGATATTCACGCCCGCCTTGGGTGCCGTACCGCTGTGGCATTGCACGCAGAACTCTTGCAGCAGCGTCTGGGTCGCGGCTTGTGCAAGGGCCGAGGTGGCTTCTACTTTTCGAATGGTTTTCGGGTTGGCCAGCATGCTGCCGATCAGCAGGCCGGTCAGTAAGACGAGCGAGGCTTTCCCGTAACGGACGCTTCGCGAAAACTCACAGTTCCCCAGAACTCTCATGACGTCATCGAACCTCGTTTAATGGTGCTTGGCAGTGGGTAGATTTGATTCCAGCAACTTCTAACCAATCGGTTAAATAATCGGTCTGACCAACTGGGGCACAGTCTATACCAACTTCATCTAAACCATGAACCTAGCGCCTTCCGTACCGCCATTTTTTTTGGTTTGGAAGAACACCGCCAGCCGTCAGTCAACGCCACGCCGCTTCATTTCGCCAGCGGCTTATCCGGCTTGCCCAGCAGCGGGCGCATAATTTTGACGCGTATCAGATAACCGTCGTGATTGGGATGAATGCGATCCGCCACCCATAAATCTTCGCGCGGTTTGCCGTCCGGCGTCAGCATCGCCTCCCACAGATCAATGAAATGCAGATTCTTTTGCGTCGCAACGTAGTCTTTAAGAAGCCTGTTCGTGAGTTTGCGTTTGTCGGCCTCGTCCCAGCGTCCCGGCCCCGGCGTGAGGCTCGAAAAGGCGATGGGAACTTGGGGCTGCGTGGCACGCACCTTGGCCACGAACGTTTTGAAGTCCGCCAACACTTGTTCGGCGGTTTTGCCGTTGTGCACGTCGTTGCCGCCGACGTGCAACACGATCATCCGCGCTTTGTAAGGCAGCACGAGGCGGTCAAAGAAAGAGAGAATGTCGGAAAACTGAAACGAATCAATGCCCCGATTGATGATGGTGTAATCAGGCAAATCTTCGGACAGCGTTTTCCAGCGAAAGAATTGCGAATCGCCGACCAGCAAAATTGCGCCTTTGGGTGGCGGCGCGGCTTTGTCAGCGGCTTCGTAGGTTTGTACGTTCTTCTCGAAACGATTTTCCGTGGCTTGAGCATTGGCACTTTCGGGAACAAGCAATAATGCCAACAACACCAACAACCACACACTACGCTGAAAGAGTTTTACTCTTAAATCCACCTCCCTCCAGCTACAAATCGCTAATAACTCGCCATAAGGTAAAACTGTCATCTCAGGCTCCAGTCTTATTGCCTTGAAACAGCAGCGGCGCAAATTCGCTCAAACAGCGGCGCCACACCGGCCACGTATGCATACCGCCTTCGATGACGCGGAACGTGTGCCGGATTTGATATTTGTTGAGCAAGTCAGAAGCTTCCTTCGCCCGTGTGAACACAGGGTCTTTGTCACCATTGCCATACCAGAACACATTCAACTTCGCGTTCGTGCCTTTCGGATCATTGAGCAACGCTTTGAATTTCGTAGCGAAATCCGGCCCCGGCGCGGAACTGAACACACCCAGCGCGCTGAACAAATCCAAATGGCCAAAGCCGATGGCGAACGTCTGCCCGCCGCCCATCGAAAGCCCGGCCAGCGCACGATTCTGACGTCCCGGTGCAATGCGATATTTGGCCTCAGCCCACGGTATCAAATCCTTGAGCATGTACTCTTCCATCAGCGGCACATTCTTCGCCTGTACTTCACGCGGCGAACCAAACGGAACGGCGTGGCCAAGCGGCATCACGATGATCATCGGCTTCGCTTTTTTCTCCGCGATCAGATTATCAAGAATCAAATTCGTCGCGCCGACCTGCGTCCAGCTTTCGGCGGTGTCGCCGCTGCCGTGCAGCAAATACAAGACGGGATAGCGCTGCTTCGGATTCTTTTCATAACCGGGCGGCGTATACACAAACACCTGCCGCGTCTCGCCATTGATGACAGCGCTGCGCAGCCAGTTTGACTCCACGCTGCCGTGCGGCACATCGCGCATTTCCCAGGGCGCGCCTTTGGCGGGAATTTCGACCAGGCTGGCCGAAGTGCGCTGCCGCAGCTTGACGCGCGGATTGACCGGGTCGGCCAGCGTGACGCCGTCCACCGTGAACGAATACAGATGAATTGTCGGCTCGATCCCGCCAATGGTCGTGCTCCACACGCCCTCGGCATCCTTGGTCATCGGCTGTTTGGAACCAACCGGCATCCAGTCGCCAAAGAGCGTGACTTCGGCGGCTTTGGCGGCGCGAATGCGAAACGTGACCTTGCCGTCAGCATGCACTTCGGGCGAGACGAGGCCATCGGGCGGCGGCGTTTGCGCAAAGCTATAGGTCGTGATGAGCATTGCGGCAAGCAAAAGCATCAAGCGTTTTTTCATAACGTATAACCTCAAAGTGTGTTTATCGGCCTCGTTACCACAGTTCGTCATAAGGCAATTCATCAAGATCGGCATCAACATAGTCGGGCGCAGGGTCGTGCTGGAATTGAACTGCGGCAATGGTTGGCCGGTCTTCCAACCACGCTTTACAGACCCGGTGCATACCATCCATGACTCTGCCATTGGACGAACGAATAATGGGGTATGCCAAATCAGTTTCCATGATCAGTTTCGCGTGCAGCGCAATTTCTCGACAAAGGGGTTTTGCCTCTTCCTCAAACCAGAACGGCTCGTCCAGTTCGGCAATTTCTGATAGCGCAATTTGCTGAACTGGAAGGTTACGGCTCAGTTCAATCAGGCGATGCACATCCCAGATCAATCTCTGGCCATCAACCTGACGAGAGTGATATTGTCGCCTCATCCGCGCTGCCTTTCTTTCCTCTGCGCTCAACGCATGCCGAGCGAGATAAACCGCAACGCTTCCGGCAAGCCCGTCCGCCAATACTCCCACGTATGCCCGCCGTCTCTGACGCGATATTCGTGCGGGATTTTCAGGTCGCGCATCAAGTTGTGCAGCAATCCATTTCCCGTATAAAGCGACGTGTCGTCATCGCCGCAATCGAGAAAGAAACGCACTGCGGCTTTTTGTTTTTCGGGCATGTTTTTCACGAGAGACAGAATGCTGTTCTGATTCCAGAAATCCGTGATGCGCTGATCACCTTCCTTGATCTCGCCGAGCGCGCTTCTATATCGGCGCTGAAATTCCGGCAGCGGCATCTGGTTAATCTGTTCGTCCGTGCGTACCGCCGCACTCATCGCATAGCAAGATTGGAACAAGTCTGGGTGATGCAATGCATACAACAAACTGCCGAAACCGCCCATAGACAAGCCCGCGATAGAGCGAAACGCCTTGCCCGCACGGCAACGATAGGTTTTCTCGATATGGGGCAGCAGTTCTTTGATGAAGTAATCTTCGTACTGATATTCACCGCGAATGTTGTTCAGATAGAACGTCATCTCCGCGTCAGGCATGACGATAATCATCGGATCGGATTGGCCTGCGCGCACGCTCGTATCCACAATCGCTTGCATATTGCCAAGCTGAATCCAATCGCTGTGATTACCGCCGCCACCGTGCAGCAAATACAACACCGGATATTGCCTGCGCGAAGTTTCATATCCCGCAGGTAAATACAGGGCGTATTTCATCTCCTTTTTAAGTATCCGGCTCGTAAGCAAAAGATCATCGAAGACTTTGCTCTCTTGCGCCCAGACAGCGGGAATGGACAACAAGCAAAAGAAAATAACGCTCAGAACGTGCCGGAGGTGTAGCTTGCTCATTTGATTTCGGTATTGCTGACGAAGGCGAGCTTTTTACTATCCGGCGACCACGACGGCACGTTGATCGTGCCTTGCCCGCCGTACAGATACGCAATGACTTTCGGTTGCCCGCCCCCAACCGGCATGAGGCGCAAATACACGCGCTTGTAAAACGGGTGATCGCCAGGCGCGATGTCTTTCGGGAACGAGATCATCACGATCCATTTGCCATCGGGCGAGATGTGCGGAAACCAGTTATTGAATTCGTCGTTGGTGATTTGCGTCTGCTCGCTGCCATCCGGCTTCATGCGCCAGATTTGCATCAGACCGGTGCGAAACGAATTGAAGTAGATATATTTGCCATCGGGCGTGAATTCCGGCCCGTCGTCTACGCCTTTGGTGGTGGTCAGTTGAATCTCTTCGCCGCCGTTGGCCGGGATTTTATAGACATCGAATTCGTCGTTGCGGCGGCCCGCAAAGACCAGCCACTTTTTATCCGGCGACCAGCCGTGCAAATACGATGGGCCTTTGCGCGTCACTTTGGTCGGCTTGCCGCCTTTACCGGGTAGCGTGTAAATCATCGAGACATTGCCGTCTTCCGCGCTCGTGCTGCTGATGCCCAGCAGCTTGCCATCGAACGTAAGCACGTGATCGTTGTTGTTACGCTTCACGTCACCTGTATCAAATAACGTCGGCGTATTTGTCGCCAGATCAAAGCGATAGAGCAGGTTGTTGTGGTTGTAGATCAACGCCTTGCCATCGCGCGTCCAGTTCGGCGCTTGCAGTGAATCTTTGACGCGATACAAAACCTTGCGCGTGTTCGTCGCCAAATCCATGACTTCCAAATTGCTGCCGATGTATTCACGATAAGGCACGAAGTTCTCGCGCGCCGGAATCACGATTTCGACATCCCGAAAGACAGCGGTTTCGGTGACCGCGTTGTTGTGCGAGCAGACATACAAGCCAACATACACCTCATCGCCGAGTGAGACATCCGCAATTTCTTTCGTCACGAACGTCTCGCCAAACCGTGCCACGGACATCATGTATTTGTTGCCCGCACGTTCGAGTTGCACCACGTCGTAGCCTTTCTCGGTGAAATCTACGCGCTCAGTGAGCGCGCCTTTGGTGCGGCGAAATTGAAATGACGTCAGACCATCGCCGTGCAAACTGGCGTTGACGTGCGGCCCTTCGGTGTCCAGATTTGGGCGGATGATCCAGCCGATTTTGCGATGCGGGTCTGTGCCCTTGCCGATGAATTCCGTGCGCGCGCGCAGGATGAAATTGCCCTTCATCCGCTTCCACGCGTAGTGAAATTCATCCTTGGCCGCCCACATATTCGTGCCAGAGGCTGTGATCGTATAGGTCAGCTTCTCAGCGTCATACACGACCGAGCCAGGCGTCGCGACCGCGCCCACATCCTGGTGGTGCTCGAATTGGCCGACAGGTTTTTGTTGAGCAAAGCTGATGTTGAACAGCGCCAAGCTCGCGAAAATTGCCAACACCGCTGATCGAAGAGTCATGAATTCGCCTCAGTTCATCGCAGGTGCATCTGCATAAATTTCAAAAACAAATCCCAATCCAACGGGATCGTCCCGTGGCCGCCCGCGTGCATCACGTAACCGAGTGTGTGAAAAATCGGCTGTCCGGCGGCAGGCATTTGCGTAGTGCCGAGCCCCTCTTTGCCCAACAACTTGAACACCGGCTCCGCCGCGACCGCCGCCAGGAATTCGCCTTTCGGATCAGACCAAACGTCCGTATCGCCCGTTTGCAGCAACACCGGACGCGGCGCAATCAACGACACCAGCAGGTGCGCATCCACAGGAAATTCGTTCACACGGTCGCCGTACTTACCGTAATTCGCGGCGAATTGATAGGGGTAGCGCGTTGGCTCGGTCAGATGTTTGATCGTCTCACCGTAATTGCGGCGGCTGATGGCCGCGCCGCCTTCGCCGGAACAACTGGCGATCACCAGCGCAAAGCGCGGATCGTGCGCGCCCGCCCACAGCACTGTTTTGCCGAGGCGCGACACGCCGGTGATGGCGACGCGCTTGGCGTCCACGCCCTTGTCGGTTTCCAGGTAATCCAGCGCCCGGCTGGCGCCCCAGGCCCACGCCGCAATTGCGCCCCACTCATTCGGCGCGGGTTCGGTTTGCCCCGGCTTGAGATACAACGCGCGCACGCCGTTGGGAACGCCGCCCAGGAAGTCCGGGTCAACATCGCCGTAATAAAACGTGGCTACGCCAAAGCCCGCTTCAAGAAACGGCAGCACTTTCAAACTGCCGAAGCGGCCATCCTTCGGCGCAGGCACGCGTTGCTTCTCGCGGTTCCAGATTTCGCCGGGCTTGATGCCGGGGTCGGCGACGGCATTGGAATTGGCGGTGAAGCTTAGATTGAGCAGCAGCGGCACGGGTTTGGTCGCACTGGCCGGCAGGTAAACCAGCAAATCCATCTTCGGCCCATCTTTCTTGGGCGAAAAATAGATTATGACTTGGCGGCGAATGGCTTTGCCGTCAAAAGCGGGGGTGCCTTTGTCAAACACCTCAAAGCTCATTCCAGCCGGACGCCCAGGGCTGCGGCCAAATTGATTTTCCTCGAACAAGCGCACGATTTCCGGGCGGCGTTTTTGCTGCCAGGTCTTAGCATCCCGCACGGGTTTGCCGTTGGTGAGCATCAGCGGATCGGGCAGCGTGTACGTACCGACTTTGGCTTCGTCGTAGTTGACGGGAATCCCGGCGACTTCGGCGCGTGGTGCATTTTGCGTTTGACCGCCGACCGCGCACGCACAACCCAGTGCCGCCAACGCCAGCCAATTGAATTTCCAATTCGGTCGCATCGCACAACCTCCATGCGTTTCAATTTTTATTGAATGGCAGCGCCCAGCAAAGCGGAGCTACTGCCTTAGATTCGCAACTTTGGCACGGCCTTTGGCAACGACAGTCACGACATACAGGTTGTCGTAATCGCTGTCTTCAATCGTCGGCACGATGTCGCCGCCCAAGGCTTTGATCAGCGCGGGCACGGTGTTGCTGTGTCCAACGATCAAGACGCTCTGCCCGGCCTGGGCATAAATACGCTCGACCATATCTTTGAGATATTGCGGGGCAATTTCTTTGGCATTCATCGTGTCCATACTGACCGGGACGACGGTGGCCGCAATGCCCAACGCTTGCGCCAGCGGCTCGGCGGTTTGTTTGGTGCGCGCGTATTGCGAGGTGTAAATCGTCTTGATGCCCGCCTTGCCGAGGATGCGTAACAAACTTTTGGCGCGCGCCTGACCGGCTTCCGTAAGTGGTGGATCGGCGGGCGGTGTCGCAGCTTTCTCGGCATGACGAACCAGGTAAACCGTCGTTACGTTGAAATCTGCGGTGCTCTCTGTAGCGCTTGTTGCGGGCGCGGCCTTGCCAAAAGCCAGCAACAACACAGCGCCCAGCACCGCGGACAGTTTGAAGATAGCGCGAGAGATTTTCATATCATCACAACCAACCGAAGCAATGCGGCCAGCGATGCTGCTTGCCGCATTGCTTCAGCGACTTATGCATGCAGTTTCTTATAGGTCGCCAAACACTTTTCCGCTGTTTCCAGCGAACCGAAGCGGCTGCCTTCCTGTTCGATCAGGTAATACTCCGCGCCGCCTTTGGCTTCGGCGGCGGCAAAGATTTTCTGCCACGGCGCTGCGCCTTCGCCAAACAGCACGCGGTAGCCTTTTTCGTCTTTTTCAGAACCCGCCGCCCAATCCTTTAGGTGCAACGAACGGATGCGGCCCGGATTGGCGTTGATCCAGGCGATGGGGTCTTGGCCCGCTTCGACACAGGTGCCGACATCGAATTGCAGCGTGACCTCTTTCGGCGTATTCGCGGCCAGCACGTCCATCGGGCGTTTGCCCTCGATAGCCATAAATTCCATTTTGTGATTGTGGAAACCGGCGCGCATGCCCAGCGGTTTGAGTTTCTCCTGTGCCAGCGTCAGTTTATCGGCGACGCCCTTCCAGCCGTCCAAACCTTCCACGCGCCCGGCACTCGCCATCACTAGCGTTTGCGAGCCGATGATCTGATTCAGTTCAATCGCTTTCGGCAGATTCTCTGGCGTGAAGACATTCGCGCCATTGTGCGTCGAGAGGCATTTGATTTTGAGTTCATCCAGCAGCTTGCGCACTTCTTTGGCGTATTCCGGCGTCCAAAGCGAATAGGGCGCATAGAACTCGACGACTTCATAGCCCAGCTTGGCGACGGCGCGCACCGTCGCCATCAAGTCCTTTTGCAACTCATCGCGCACGGCATAGAGTTCGATGCCGACGGGCAATTTTTTGGCGGCGAACGCCGGGAGCGTCCCAAACGCTGCCGCAGCAGAAGCCGCGCCAGCTAGTGCCAGAAACGGGCGACGGGAAATTGTCTCAAGTGATTTCATTTGTCCTCCGGTTATACCTGGGTACGCAGCGCTTCCAGCGTGCAGGCTTGGCAGTAAACGGAACGCTGCCGAAGGGAAACCCGCTGGCCTGTATCCGTCCTTCGCCAGGTCTGCACGCTGGAAGCGGTGTGTACCCAGGAATTTCAATTCATCTTTTCGTGGCAGAACGTGCAATCAAAGCTCGCGCCTTTGGCCTGATGGCAATTGACGCAACTCGCCATGTTGATTGCTTTGACTTTGTACATCTGTTCCAACTCTTTGACTTCGCCGTGACATTCGGCGCAGGTGCCGCCCGCGTTCAAATGCGCGCGATGGCTGAAATAAACGTAAGACGGAATTTCATAAACGCGCCGCCATTTGAGTTCGCGTTTTTCTTTGGCATACGCCGCCAGCTTTTGAATCTCCGGGCTGTCGGCTTTGACGTCTTCGTGACATTGCATGCACAGCGCCGCCGTCGCCAGGCCCATCCTTTCGCCGGGGTCAGGATTCTTATGACACGTCGCGCATTTCAGGCCCTGCGCGCCCGCGTGCAGCTTGTGGCTGAACGCGATGGGTTGCACGGGGCCGGGTAACGGCTGTTGCTGAGGCTGTGCGGCAACCGTCCAAAGTGTCATTGCAATGAACATCACCAACAACCAGGGCTTCCCAATCTTGTTGCTGTGTGAAGCCCTGGAAGGGCGTAATTCAATAGCCGGGGGCACAGCGAAGCGCCGCCCCCGGTCAGCACGAAAATCATACCCAGCCCTGAAAGGGCGGAAGCGAAAATCAAATTTCGCCTTTTCAGGGCTGCCACAATCATTTGCATCCTTCCGAGGGCGCTGCCCTCGGCTATTGAATTGTGCCCTTGCAGGGCTGCCACCAAATGCTATCCGCAACCGCCTCACAACTCTCCTTTACGCATCTGTTCGGCCAGGTGCTCTGACGCGCGCCAGGCCAGCGCCATGATCGTCAGTGTCGGGTTTTGGGCGCCCCCCGTGACAAAGCTGCTGCCGTCAACGACGAAGAGGTTCTTGATGTCATGGCTTTGATTCCAACGGTTCAACACGCTGGTTTTCGGATTGTCGCCCATGCGGCAGGTGCCGAGTTCATGCATGCTGCGACCGGGGTTGTTCATCACCGGATTGCGGTGCAACACTTCAAACCCGCTGTCGGTGAACAACTGGCTGATCGTGTCCACCGCATCCCGCGCCATGTTGTGTTCGTTGTCCGAATAACGGCAGTTGAAATTTAAGACGGGAATGCCCCAGGCATCAGTCACTTTCGGATCGAGTTTGACGTGGTTCTCAAAGCGCGGCAGCGTTTCGCCCATAATCGTCGTGCCGATGCCCGCGCCGCGATGGCTGGCAACTTGCGCCTCGAGTTCCGCGCCCCAGGCCGGAAAGAACTTGGGGTCAGGCGTCTGGCCCGGATTCACATCGCAGGCGTAACCGCGCAGGAAGTCTTTCTCCCGCGTTTTCAAATTACGGAACCGCACGATCACGCCCGAACCGCCAATCAAACCGCGCGGCGCTTTGCCGTTTTTGGCTTCGGGGATGACGCCGATCACGCCGCCAGGGATGTAAAACTGATCGTGCCAATAATGCCCCAACACCCCGCTGGAATTGGCAATGCCCGAATTCAGCAGGATGCGCGTGCTTTCCAGCGACGATGCGCCCAACACCACGACTTTGGCTTTGGCGTGCAACTCGCGCCCCGATTGCCGGTCAAAAAAGCTCACGCCATTCGCCTTGCCCGTTTGCTTGTCCATCGTGACGGCGCGCACGACGGCGTTCGACACGATGGTCAGATTCCCCGTCGCCTGCGCCGCCGGCAATAACAAATTCGCCGAACTCGCCAACTGCCCATCGCCCAGCGCGCGCCGGATTTTCGTGATGCGCATCCCGCGCGCCGCCCCCGTTTTGTTCAGGCGCTCGATCACCGCGCCATCGGGCGTTTTGTCTTCCTCAAACACGCCGTCGGGCAATTGCGGCAAGGCTTCCTTACGCCCCGACACGCGCAAGATCGGTTCGACGCGGTCGTAATACGGCGCCAACTCGGCATAACTAATCGGCCAGTTGTCGCCGTAACCATCGTGGTCTTTGGCCTTGAATTCGTAATCGCTCAGCCGATACGACATGCGCCCCCAGAAATTCGACTTACCGCCGATCATGCGAATGCGGCCCCAACTGTACGGCACTTTCGTGCTGTAGGTGTATGGCACTTGCTCGTGATCTACCCACTGATTAGCGTTGAATTCGGTGGCTTGATAAATGTGCGGCAGCTTGCCCGGCTTGCCCAAGCCGCGATAAGGCAGTTCGTAAACCGGTTTGAGGCCGCGTTGGCGATTGAAATCAACCAACGGCCCGGCGTCGAGCACCAGGCACTTCACGCCTTTTTGCGTCAACGCATACGCCGCCATGCCGCCTGAAGCGCCAGAGCCGATGATGAGTACGTCGTATTCTTTTTCAGCCATTAAATCACCAAGAGAGTAGTCAGTAGTCAGTAGTCGGTAGTCGGTTGATCAGCCCTCTTCGCGCTTTGAAGAATTCCTACTGACTACCGACTACTGACTACTGGCTGAGTTAATCCAACGGATACCAATACTGCCCCATCCCGCCGCCACGCCGTCCGCCCGTGGCACCCGCCGCCACATACGCGCGCGAATTCTGCGTCGCCGTGCGCACATCCTGTTTCGCCTCACGCAAGAAACGGGCGAAGGGATCAGCGGGCGGCTCATACGTCCACGGCTGGCGCAACGGCGCGAGCAACGTAGCAGCCTGCGCCTCGTCCACCTCGGCAAAGGCTTGCTTGAATTGCCGCAGCGCCTGCGCGTTCAAGGCATCCAGCCCGGCCTTGTAAAGCTGCTGCCGGTCAGCGGGCGATTTGCCGATCAGGAAGTCGAGGAACTCCGGCGCCTCGGCCTCCAGCGCGCCCGGCAAGCCATTGAGCGGCGGCATCAGGATGTCGCTCAGTTTGCGCAACGCAGCGAATTGCGGCGCGCTGAAAAAGCGCGGCACCGTTTCTCCGCCCACATCCAGCGCAGCAATTTCCAGCTTCGGCGCGTCCTCTGTCGTGGGCGCCGGACGTGCGGGTGCGCCTTGTTGCGCGTGTAGTTCAGCAGTGATGGGTAACGCCATGGCAGGCGTGGCAGCAAGGGTTTGAATAAAGCATCGTCGTTTCATAATTAGAGTCACCGTATTAATCATCATTGTGAAGCACAAATTCGTCAGCCACACGCGGCACACGCCAAACCGTTTTCGAACAAGCCTCACTACTGACCCAATCAAGGAGTTCTGTATCTGTTAGGATGGGTTCGTTATGTTCCTTTGCGTCTTCGTAACCGCTGTAATGAACTAGCGCTACTGATTGCGGTGCTGTCCACTTAACAAAAGTATCTATTGACCAACAAAGCTCGTGAAGCGAGTTGATAGAACTCTTGAACGATTCGCAGAACGCCTCAAATCCTTGTGCTTCTTTGTGTGGCGCAAGAAGGCGGTCAACATCCTGCGTACCAAACCACGTCTTCAGTGGGTTTGTGTCTAACGCGCCTTTGGACGCCTTGTCAGTAAGGCTCCAATGACCAGTTTTCGGCCATGGGAACCGGGTATTTGTATCCACATATGCGATTGCTGCTCCGCTCAGAAGATCATAGTCGTGTGGTGCAATAAGTGGGGTAAGCAGGTCTCCACTAAGTATTGCTTTGGCGTGACTGTCCCCCTCCTCGTATTCAAGAAGCATCAAGCAGGCTCCGGGCGCAAAAGCCCCGTGGAATACTGGAAAAGCAGTTACAGAAAGCCCTGGAGCGGCTGCAATACTTATTTTTTGGCGAAGCCCTAACTCATTCAATGCAAAATCCGCATTGAGCCACGGGAATCGGCCCGCAATCTCCGCCCAACAAGGCGTCGTAGCAAAGATAGGAAGTTTGGCTTTATCCTGTCTATTCCGACGATTGCTCGCCCCCAACCAGTCCAAACCTGCAACGTGATCGTAATGCGGATGGCTGATGAGTACGGCGTCTGGAAGGCGATTGCTAGTTTGGATCAAAAATGGCACCACGCCCTGGCCGACGTCAAACAACACTTCCCACTCAGGCTCGACATCATCTTTGGAAGCGTAGCCCACGATGGACAACGACGTATTTGCATACTCAAAAGCTGAGCAGCGATGTAACCGGTGACGTGTACCATTTGCTCCAAGCTCAAGCGGCCAAGCATTACCCCGACCATTAACTCTGATAACAACACGCATAACTCTCCTATGATGAGTTGTCTACTCCGAGGTGGTTGTTAGCCCTCGGCGAGGACGAAATGGGGGAAGTCTGCGAACACCCATTTGTTCTTCAGCGTCCGGTAGATCACCCCCAGGAACTTGCGCGCCGTCGCGATAATCGC
>JACPYM010000111.1 GCA_016196035.1 Acidobacteriota bacterium
ACGCTGACCTCGATAGGATGTCGCGCGAGGAACTGGTCGAGGAAGTGAAGAAGCTTAGATCGGTTTTCACTTCGGTGTATGGCAAAAGCCGCGCAAGCGGGACAGTACCGCGCGCGTGATAAAGCGGCGCGTTAAGTACGTCTGACTGGCGCAACGCCGAAGCGCCGCTTGCTCACGCGCGCGGTACTGTCCCGGCGCGGCGCGCCTACCGTACACGCAAATGAAAACCGATCTGGGCATGGCATCCGTCAGCATCGCGACAGCTCGCTGCACGAGCTCTGCTGGCACCATCCGGCGCTGTGGGGACTGTTGCCGGAAACGACCGATCCACTTCCGGTTGTGCCAGCTTGGCCGCAGCTCATGCAAGGATGTGTCAAGTATTGGCAATCGCTTGACGAGCAGGCTCCGGCCGCACCCCGAACCAACGAGCCGTATGCGAAGTAAGTGAAAGAACGCATTATGTTTTAGATGAAAACTTCGTGCAGCGGCAGGGAATCAATGATGTTCAGCGTTTTGCAAATTCTGACCGTACTGTTGGTCGCCGCGGCGCTGGCCTTATCGCGCACGCACGCTTTGGAATTGCCGGGCAAAATGCGGCTCGACAACCAGGCGTATTACGCCGTGCAGCCTATCTATTATCCGGGCTTCACCGTCGGCGGCGGCATCGGCGACCTTGGCGGCACGCTGGCGACCCTTCTGCTTCTGTTCCTGACGCCACAGGGCAGCACGGATTTTTGGCTGACGCTGGTGGCTTTGGTCGGACTGATCGGGATGCAGGCGGTCTATTGGATTGTTACGCATCCGGTCAATCAGTTCTGGCTGAAGGGCGAAAACCTGGATCGTTTCAGTTCCGGCTTTTTCTCGTTTGGAACGAAGGCGTCAAACGAGCAGCGTGCGCCGGATTGGACAAAGTTGCGTGACCGTTGGGAGTATTCGCACGTCGTGTGCGCCGGCGCTCCTCATCACTATTATTGTTAGCGAATAAGCAGGAACCCAGAACGGTCGCGGGTCACAAGTGATGATGACCCGCATTTGAGTGATGGGCGTAAAGCTTGCTGACCGCATCATGCATTACCGTTGATTTTGAGTAACACATAGCAAAAGAAGAACACCTTGTCCGGGCTGCTGTATCAGCCCCGCAACATTTCAAACCACAATCTTTAACGCCTGCGATACGCGTGCTCTTTCAAAATGCAGCGATCCATCACCACCAACAATCCGGCCCCCAGCGCCCGTTGTGCCGCAGCTTCGTCAATCACGCCTTCCTGCAACCAGACCGCTTTGGCGCCCAGCGCAATCGCTTCATCCACGACTGCCCCAACATCTTCTGCGCGGCGAAAGATGTCCACTAATTCGAGCGGCCCCGGCACGTCACTCAAGCTGGCGTAAGCCTTTTCGCCCAACACTTCGCGTTCATTCGGGTTGACCGGGATAATGCGATAGCCGTGTTGTTGCATGTAGCGGGAGACGCCATAACTGGGCCGCATCGGATTAGAAGACAAGCCTACAACGGCGATGTTTTTATACTCTTTGAAAATACGTGCGATAACTTCGGGGTCATTAAAGTTCATTGTGTTTCCATCATATAGGCAAACATCCGATGCTGCGCGTGAGGTAAACTCCACGTCGGCATATTATCACCGAACTGGTTGCAAGTTTTGAAAACGGACCAAGTCCTGCAATGATAGGCGTCTAAGCCTCGCAGTAAGAGTTTCTCGCAGGACACAAATCAAACTTGAGTAAAAGAGCGAAAAAGCCAGAAAAGCCCGAATACAACGTCATTCCCGTCCAGTTGAGCGAGCCCGAGTTCGAACAATTTATCTTGCCGCATCTCTCGTTGCCACAGCGGGGGCCGGCATGCAAGATCGGGTATCACAAAGTTTTCAACTACATCCTCAAAGTTCTTTACACCGGGATGCAGTGGAAAGAGTTGCCGATTGAGAAAGACCCGGAGGGCAAAGCGGAACTCCACTACACGGGCGTCTTCAAGGTCTTTGCACATTGGGCCGATGATGGCTCGTTGGAAAAAGCCTTCATCGCCTCCGTCCAGCATCTGGCGGAAGAAAACAAGTTCGACTTGAGCTTGTTGCACGGCCATGGTTCCAACACCGTGGCCAAAAAAGGGGCGACGGCATCGGTTACAGCGGCCACAAACACCAGAAGGGGGAAAAGGTCATCGCGATTGCCGACAACCACGGCTAGGTCCTGTCGCCCTTGACGATTGCGCCGGTCAACAAAACCGCTATGGTGTTGTTGGCGGACGGCTTGCAAGACCTCAAGCGCGTCGCGACGGCGGCCGGGCTTGAGATCAAGGGGGCCATGCTCAATCTGGACGCAGGCTTTGACAGCAAAGCCAATCGCAAACACGTTTTCAACGCTGGGCTGAAACCGAACAGCGCCGAAAATCCGCGCAATCGCCCAACACCCAAACGTGGCCGCCCGCGTTTCTTTGATACAGTGCTCTACGCGGTGCGCTTTACCATCGAACGCGTGTTTGCCTGGGAAGACAAATTCAAACGTTTGCTCTTACGATTTGAGACCAAGCAGAAACGTCATCTTGGCTTCAAACTGATCGCCTTCACCCTCATCAATCTGAGGGAATTTTGTGAAGGATAAAACTTGCAACCAGTTCATTGCAAAATCTCCTTTGAGTAGTGGATTGATTGGTTGTCCGTTGCTCAACGGCCCTCACCTGCACACGCGCAACTTGCGGGGCAAAAAGCTCAGGACGTGCATAATTCTTTCAGCGAATTTTCAAGGTTAGCCAATTACTGGTTGGTTGCCGGTTCGCTAGGGGCAGCACCGCCGCTCAAACCGTGATTGCTCGCGTCACGTTAGACATGTGTGCGCCCTTCGCGCCGCCCCAACAGCGAGAGGCAGCGGTCATTCGTGGTTATGCCACCCGCGAACGGCCCAGCTTGCTCAAGACCTTTTCGTAGCCACCTACCGCCACCCAATCCAGCAATTCAGCCGTGCGGCTGATGGTAAATGGCTGGCGATGAGTGACGTTACTTAGAAAACTAAACGCTTGATCAAGCATGCTTTGATTGACGCGCGCGCGGAAGGCGGCGGCTTGTTTGACCAGCGCGCGGGTGTGCAATTCACCGAAGCGGCGCGCGGGGTAGCCCGACAGTTTCAGCAACACGCGCAAGACGGCTTCGTGGTTTTGGCAGGCCAAATAGCCAGCACGGTCAGCCGTGTGTTCGGCGTAACGGCACCAGCGATAGAGTTTCAAACCGAGCACCGCATCCACGGCGAGTTTGCCAATGCCGATGGTCGCGCTGGAAATGGCGGCGGCGGCGCCACAAACGGTTTCGGCGACAGCTTGGTATTTCGCATGTCCGGCCATGACGTGGCCCAGTTCACGCCCCAGCACGAAGACCATTTCTTCTTCGTCAAAGAGACCGGCAGCCATTGATTCCAGCACAACGACCGGTTCGTCCATGCCCAGCGTGTAGCTGCGTGTGCCGCCCTGTGTTAGGTACAGCAGCGGCGGACAGTCAAGCCCCAGCGCCTGACTGGCGGTTTCATAGCGCCGGTAAAGCCAGGGCTGGCTGCGGGGCGTGACCAGTAAAGCATTCGCCATTAGCGCGACTTCCTGACTGCGCTTGTAAAAGTCGCCAGCGGCGGCCACCAGGTCGGGTAAGAGCGGGACTTGCTTGATTGCCGCCAGCGTTGATTGATCGAGTGGGTGTTCGAAATCCTGGCTAGTCAGGCCGATCAAGAGCCGACGTTCGAGCCGGTTTTGGGTGGCCCATTGCAGGGCCAATTGATCAATCAAATTCCGCAGTTGGCGCGGCGGCCTTTTGATGATTGACGCGGCGGTGGGACGCGGAGTCAAGCTCGCCAGCACGGTGTCGAGCAGTTGGCGGGTTTGTGCTTCGCGTTCCGGCCAGAGGGCCAACGCATCGAAGATCACGCTGGCCCGCGTGGCGGCTTCGTGGTCAAGTTGCGCGGCGCAATACACGTAACTCCACAGGGCCAGGCTTTCGGCTTGGCTGAAGGGGGTTCGGGTGAGCAGCTTGGCGACTTGTGAGCGCCCTAACGCCTGTACGTGGTGGGCAGGAAAATCCAGGGGCAACAGCCAGGCGATGACGCTACGCGCCACTTCCTTCGGGCCAATCGCCCATTTGGGTGTTGTTTGATTGGTTGTCATAACGTTCCTCGGTTCTTTCGCACGGGCGCGAGTGCGGTTCGTAGTTGTGGCACGGGAAGCCGGGCGGCATTCACTGGTGTGCGCGGGCAGGCGTCTGGCCGCTGCTGCTCCCAGTGCCCTGTCGGTGCGCGCGTTCCGTCGTGGTGTTATTTACCGGTGGCGGCGGGGGCGCGCCGGTGTTGCGCCCCCGCATGTAAAGCGCGTCATAAATCCAGGCTTCGATCCGTTCCAGATGGTCGAAAGCCGAAAGGTTTTCTTGCTCGTTCATCGTCCCGCCTCCTTCTTCAACGGCAAGCCTGCCTCAGTTGGCTGGCCGCTCAGGAAATTGGTGCAATGCCCAAAGGCTTTGCCCAGATGGTAAATGACTTGCTCGAACTCGGCCCAGTTCTGGCAGGCAACCAGACGTTCCCACAGCCATTGCGTAAAAGACGCATCCGGCAGGTTCGGTTGGTCACCGTTGGGCAGCCAGCCTTCGTGAGACGTGCGGTCGGTCAGCGCCCGCCAAATCCCGCGCAACCGTTCCGGCACCAGGCCTTTGGTAATCACCACCAGCGGCATGACGCTTTCTGACTGCCGCCGCGTCTGACGACTGGCCGCCGCAGCGAAATCGAAGCGTAGCCATTCGACCAATTGCTGCAAGCGTTCAGGCTGCAAGGCCGCCAAATGCGGTTGTGCGCTACAGGGTATGTGCGCGGCGGCCAGCCGCTCGACCTCTTCTTGCCGCCACGCCATCGCGCATTCTTGCAGGTAGGCCCGCAGTTGCGGCGCGGCCTCGGCGGTTTCCTGCATCACAGCGCTTATCAATTGCCCCAAAAGTGTGTTGAGGATTTCCTCCTGCGTCCACCAATGGCGCAACAGACCGCCATAAAACTCTGTGGCGAGCACGGCTTCGTCGAATTCGATCAGTAAGGTGAATTGGGTTGTTCGCGTCATGCCGTCGCTCGCGTTGCTGGCAGCCGGGCCCCAGTAAATGCCATAACAGCCGCCACGCGTCCGGTACAAAATGGCTGCGTAAGCGCGCGTCAGGTCGCGTTGTTTGAGCACGACGTAGGACGCCGGGTCACGTTCCACCGGTTGAGCGCCTTCAGCGGTGAGGCTGTACCATTCGTAATCCTCGCCGAATTTCTTGGAATTAATGAAAACTCTCATTGTGATCTCCTTGCGTTGCAGTCAGGTTGATAAGGTACTTGGGGGGGCAAGCCTCCAGCAAGACTTTCATCCACTCTGGCAAACCAACAGTGGCAGATGGGCCGCCGACTTGCCTGGTGGCGCGGCGCGGCGTCAATAAACCGGGATCCTGGGTCACCACGAATGGCTCGTCCTGTTTCATCCCGTCAGCGAAGAGCGCCACGGCCCCACACAACTTTTCTGACCGTTCCAGCCAGCGGTCAAAGTCTTCCTGCATTTTGCTCTTCACGCCAAACACGCCCATGCAGCGATGCCCCCATTTTTTCCAGAAACTGCGTTGGGCAAGCGCGCCTTGCGCCGCTTCCTGTTTGGCCTGGGCGTATACGCGCAATTGATTGGTCACGTAATTGAGCACGTAACGTAGGGGCTGATCGCAATCCACCGGGCGGTAGGATTCCGCGCGCACTTTGACGAAAACCGGTTGTTCCTGTGCGTTGAATTGCTGGAACTCAACGGCCCCCAACGTCTGGATCGGACAGACCGCGACGGCGATGTGATCGTCATAGCCTTCCAGTACCTGAAAGGCGCGCGCATAACGTTCGCGTAGTTTTGCCAGCACAGCAGAGCCTTCGTCCCGCCGCAGCCAGAATTCGCCCCGCATCAGCGTGAAGAGCACCAGCCGGTTTGGACAATCTTCATTGGCTGCTTTGAAAGCATTCGACAGCAAGGTGCCGATTACACCGGGACGATTGCTTTCTTCGTGCAAATGGTCGGCGTGCGTCATCAACGAGGGCACATCCACGGCAATCAACACGACGCGCGCGGTGCTCAGTTTCTCTTCGACCTGTTGCAGCTTGCGGCTGTTCTTGCTGAGCCAGCCACCCGGATAATCACGGAAAACGATGCCGAAGCCGGCACGACTGGCCGTATGGCGTAACTCCAATTCGTAATTGCGCTCGTCAATCGTGCCACTGATGCCGTTGCGGCAATCCACCACGCCATCGTCGCCAGCGGCCAGTTTTTTCAGCTCCAGCAGCCGTTGATCCAACTCGTCGCCGGTCTGCGCGTCGGGTTGGAGTTGCAATTTCGGATCGTTGCAAACGTTGCCGAACTCATTCCACATCGCCGCGATCATGCTGGTCTTGCCGACCCCGCTCGCCCCCAGCATCGTGATGGGAAAGTCCACTTTGAACTCCACTCTGGAAACAGTTTGTGCCTGCATTGGTTCTCCTTTTGAAGCGAAAGATGGTTACTACTCAAACAAACCGGTGTCTGCAAAATCGGTTTGAAAAGCCGCGTCGTGGGCATTCACGCGCACAAACGCCTGGTGGGCGGTCTCCAGCATTTGCTGGACTTGAGCGGCGGAATAAGGCGCGTCGAACGCTACGGGCAGTTCGAATTTGGCATCCACGACGTGGTCACCGTCCCGATCCAGATAACCCATCGTCGTGTCAGCCTCCTGCTGCACGACTAGCTCCTGATCGCCGGAAATCACCCGCACTGCGTCCGGCCCGTCGTGATGATCGCGGTCAAACCGCTCGACCAATGTCTCCGGCTTGCCGTCTACATTCAGATCGAAGGATTGCATGCTGTTGATTTGCTGCTCGAAGCCCTGCACTGCTGTGCGGAATTCCTCGTCAGTTCCATAAAGCGCCAAGCCCTGGTCGAGCACTTGTTCCGGTTCGGGATTGGGCATGTGTTCGCGCGGCGCGCCGGTTGGTTGCCACGGTTGCGCTGCATTCAATTGATTCATCGTTGGTTCCTCCACTGGTTGAATGGTTTCGGTTGAATGGCTGCCGCGCTGCACTTCGTATGCGGCAACCAAGGTGTCTTTGCTGGCGGCATCGGCTTCATAACCGGCCCGCTGGCTTTCGTATTGTCCCGACTGCTGTGCGTAAAGCGCGGCAGAGCTCTGGTGTGCGGAGGCTTCGCGCTCGGCTTGTGAAGCAGAATCTTGCAGGCTCTGCGCTTGTTGCTCGTGCTCGTGCGCTACGCGCTCGTAGCCTTTGGCCTTGTCTTCATAGTCGGCGGCGGCGTTGGCGTGACTATTGGCCTCTGACCAATAGTCTTCCGCCGTGCGAAGCGCCTGGGCTGAGTCACTGCTGTGGCCTTCTCTGGTGGAACGTGCGGCCTGTTCTGCGTAATAGCGCGCATTGGTCGCGGCTTGCTCTGATTGATTGTGCTGATTGGCGGCTTGCGTTTTGGCTTCCGCCGCCTGGCTGCGGAAGCCGTCGGCCTGCGTACTGGCAACTTGCGCCTGACTTTGATATTGCGCGGCCTGATTTGTGTATTGCCCGACTTGCCCACGCTCGTCTTCGGCCTGTTGGCGGGCATCCGCCGCTTGTGTTGCGGCGTGTGTCGCTTGTTGCCGGTAATCCGCCGCGCGTTCGCTCAGTAGTGCGGTAAGCGAGTCGTCTGAGAGCGAATTGTTTACGCTCAATCCCGTTCGGTTCATAACGTTCTCCTCTGGTTGCGTTTGTTTTTTGTGCTAACCGAGCAGCCTTTGCTCGCTGCTCTGCCCATTAACGCGCAAACAGTGCAGCCAAAAGCTCAGACGCAAGCAAAATTTATTTGTAGCGGGACGAAACTTCGCCACAGAGGCACTGAGACAGAGAGCGAGAGCAAGAACGTATTCCGGTCTTTCAAGTCTTCCCTCTGTGGCTCCGTGACTCTGTGGTAATGCTTCTGTGTAAGTCCTATGTAGTAGAAGGCGCGACTGTGCGACTGGTAGCACAGGCCAAGCTTAGATCGGTTTGCACTTCGGTGTATGGCAAAAAGCCGCGCCGGGACAGTACCGCGCGCGTGAGCAAGCGGCGCTTCGGCGTTGCGTCAGTCAGCCGTGCTTGACGCGCCGCTTGCTCACGCGCGCGGTACTGTCCCGGCGCGGCGCGCCTACCGTACACGCAACTGAAAACCGATCTAAGGCAAGGAAGCGTAACCTTGAACCGCATTTAACCAGAGGAAATTTTATGACTCGTTTAGCCAATCGTATTGCTGTCGTCTCAGGGGCGGCGACCGGCATCGGCAAAGCGGTGGCAATGCGCCTCGCCGCCGAGGGCGCCAGCGTCGAAATCCTGGACATCAAAGATGCCACGGAAACCGTCAACGAAATCCGCGCGGCGGGCGGGCAGGCCCACGCGGAAATTTGCGATGTCACCAACGAAGCGCAAATCACCGCCGCTGTCGCTGCTATCACTTCGCGCCACGATCATGTCGACATTCTCGTCAACAACGCCGGCATCCTGTCGGGCAAAACGCCCTGGCACGAGCTTTCGTATGAAGAGGTGAATCGTTTCGTGCAAGTGAATTACCTCGGCTACTTCCTGGTGTCGAAGGCGATTTATCCACTGCTGAAAAAGAGCCAATGCGGGCGGCTCATCAACGTCGCTTCGCGCACTTACTTTTTGGCGAATCCGGGGCAGATGGCCTATGTCGCCGCCAAAGGGGCGGTGATGGGCATGACGCGCGTGATGGCGAAAGAGATGGGCGACGACAACATCTGCGTCAACGCCGTCGCGCCGGGCATGATCGCCACGGAAGGCACGCTGGCACATTCGGATGAAGCGGCCTTCAACCGCGTGATGAATAACCAGGCCCTCAAAAAACGCGGTAAGCCCGAACACCTGGCCGGATTGATCGCCTTTCTGGCCAGCGACGATGCCGAGATGATTACCGGGCAAATGATCTTGTGCGATGGCGGCGGCTATCTTCACTAACAAGCACAAACAAATGAAAGTGCTCATCGCAGGCTGCGCGTGCACGCGCAACGACAACGGCGTGACGGGCGCAGACAAACGGCGCATGACGATCAAGCTCATTCCCTGAAACCTTATGAACATTGAGACAAGTGCCCAGCGGGATACCGCAACCGATCTGCGCTATGCCTGGTACGTCGCCCTGGTGCTGATGCTGTGCAATACGCTGTCGTTTATTGATCGCCAGATTCTGGGTTTGTTGGTAGACCCCATCAAACAGGATTTGCGCGTGAGCGATACGCAAATGGGTTTGTTGCAAGGGCTGGCCTTCGGCATTTTTTATACGCTGCTCGGCATGCCGATGGGGCGCATTGTAGATCGCGGCAATCGCCGCCAACTGGTCGCCGCCGGGATTTTTTGCTGGAGCCTGATGACGGCGGCGTGTGCGCTGGCGCGCGGATTCGGGACGCTGTTTGCCGCGCGTATGGGCGTGGGTGTAGGCGAAGCGACGCTTTCGCCCTCGGCCTTTTCGCTGCTGTCCGATTACTTTCCCAAAGAGCGTCTGGCGACGGCCTTGAGCATCTTTTCGATGGGCGTCTTTTTCGGTTCGGGCCTGGCGTTGATTGTCGGCGGATTATCGGCGCGCTGGGTTCGTGGCGTTTGACGTTTGTGATTGTCGGGCTGCCGGGCTTGCTGGCGACGCTGCTGGTTTTCACGATCAAAGAACCGGCGCGGAAAAATTTGTTGGGCGGACAAGCGACCAAGCTGAGTCTTGCCGAAGTGCTTGACCAACTGAAACTACGCTGGCAATCGGTGGCGGGAATTTGTTTGGCCTTCGCGTTTCAGGCGCTGTGCAATTACTCGCAACAGGCGTGGCTCCCGTCGTTTTTCATTCGCGTGCATGGCTGGACGAAACGCCAGGCGGGTCTGACGCTCGGCGTCATTTCGCTCGCCACCGGGTTGTTGGGCGCTTATCTCGGCGGCAGGCTCTGCGATTACTGGCAACGGCAGGGCAAGGCAGATGCGCCGTTGCGCGTCGGTGTATTGGCGACGGCCTGCGCGGGCTTCTTTTTCAGTTTGGCGATGCTCGCGCCCGCGTTGCACTGGCAACTCGGTTTGCTGGTTCCGGCGTTCTTCTTTCTGGCGATGCCGATTGGCAGTTCTTATGCTTCGCTGCAATTGATCCTGCCCAATCAGGTGCGCGGCCAAGTCGGCGCGTTGCAGGTGTTCACGCTCAACCTGTTCGGCCTGATTCTGGGGCCGTTCCTACCGGGCTTTTTCAACGATTACATTTTTCACGACCCGAAGATGGTCGGCGTTTCTGTCGCGCTGACCGTGGGCTTGGCTTCGCTGTTGTCGGCGCTGTTGTTTTATGCGACGTGGCGGCCTTATCGAACGCACTACGCGCAAATGCATGGCTAATTCCATTTCAAAAAGGCACGAAAAAATGATGATTCGAATGGCGCTGTTCATTTTGCTGTCCGCGCTTTCCGCAGCCGCCCAAACAACTGAAATTCCATACGCCGCGCCTGACACGCCGCTTGGCACTGGGGCTTTCAAAGCGATTATGGAAGTGGACGCAGGCTTGCCTACGCATACGGTTTATCGTCCAAAAGATTTGGCCAAAGCCCTTGCGGCATTGCGGGGCAAGAAACTGCCGATCATCGCGTGGGGCAATGGCGCGTGTGTGAATGCCGGCAATCGCTTCCGGCAATTCCTGACCGAGATTGCTTCGCACGGTTATCTGGCGATTGCCATTGGGCCGATTGGGCCGCGCGAAATGGAAGCCGCGCCGCAACCCGCCGCGCCCGGCCAACCCGCCGCCGCGCCGCCAGCCAGACCGCCCGCCACGACGGCTTCGCAATTGATTGACGCGATTGACTGGGCCAGCAAGGAAAACGCGCGCAAAGGCAGCCCCTATTTCGGCAAGCTGGACACGAAACACATTGGCGTGATGGGGCAATCGTGCGGCGGCGTACAGGCCATCAAGGCTTCGGCTGACCCGCGTGTGACGATGACGATTGCGTGGAATAGCGGCCTGCTGCCCATGCCGAGCATCGGCATGGAAAACGTCAGCAAGGAAGCCCTCGCGCCGTTGCACGCGCCCATCGCTTATTTCAACGGCGATCCCGGCGATGTCGCGCACAAGAACGCCAAAGATGATTTCGAGCGCATCAACCACCTGCCCGTGCTCTTCGCGTGGCGCGAAGGCATGGGGCACAGCGGCACTTACCGCGAAGCCAACGGCGGCGAACTCGGCAAAATCGCCGTGGCTTATTTGAATTGGCGGCTCAAGGGCGACAAACAAGCCGCGCAAATGTTCACGGGCGCGGCTTGCGGATTGTGCCGCGATAGGAATTGGCACGTGTTCAAAAAGAAAATTGATTAACCCCTTGCAGCAGGAAAACCATGAATACCAATGATCTGATTGCGATTGACACCCACGTCCATCTCGAAACCGAACTGGCAGACAACGCCGCCAATGAAGCCGCGCAAAAATACTTCGGCAAAGCCGGCGTAGGCCGCAATCGCTACGAACTGGCGGAGTATTACCGCGCGCGCAAAATCGGCTGCGTGGTCTTTACCGTGGACGAACGGCTCACGGGGCGTCCGCCGATCCCGAATGACGAGATCGCGGCCTTCGCGGCAGAGAACTCAGACATCATGTTCGCTTTTGCCAGCGTAGACCCAACGCGCGGCAGGGAAGCTGTCGCTGAAGCCAAGCGCTTGATTGCGGCGGGCGGCATACGCGGCTTCAAGTTGCATCCGCCGTTGCAACAGTTTCACCCGAACGATCAACGTATTTATCCGTTTTACGAAGTCATCAACGCGGCCAAGTTGCCGGTGATCTTTCACACCGGCCACAGCGGCATCGGCACGGGGATGCCCGGCGGCGGCGGCGTGCGGTTGAAATACGGCAACCCGATGGACATTGACGACGTCGCGGTGGACTTCCCCGACATGCCGATCATCATGGCGCACCCCTCGTTCCCCTGGCAGGACGAGGCCATCTCGGTGTGTTTGCACAAGCCGCAGGTTTACATTGATCTGTCGGGCTGGTCGCCAAAGTATTTCTCGCCGACGCTGGTGCAATACGCGAACACGCTGCTCAAACGCAAAGTGCTGTTCGGTTCGGATTATCCGCTGATCGCGCCCGACCGCTGGCTGGCCGATTTCGAGAAGATCGCGATCAAGGACGAAGTGCGTCCGCTGATTCTCAAAGAGAATGCGCTGCGGCTTTTGGGGTTGACCTAGAACAGTTTGCAATGGCGGTTGCGGGAGTCAGTTGACGCTGGAACAGTACCGCGCGCGTGAGCAAGCGGCGTGTCAAGCTGGCACCATTGGCTAAACTGCCAAAGCTCCGCTTGCTCACGCGCGCGGTACTGTCCCGCTGCGCGGTTTTCCCGCACACCGTAGTGAAAACCGACTTAACCAGGGCGAACGTTATGGAAGCGCAGGGAACCAATACGAATCGTTTTGCCCACGGGCTGCAATTTGAGCCTTATGCGATTGATCATTTGGTGGACTCTTTGCAGCACCATCATCTGCCGCTCGACCCAGAGTTTCCGTTTGCGATCAAGGCGCTTTCTTACGAATCTTTTCGTTCTGGCGAACATTTGACGTGGCACAACCGGCTGGAATTGTTTTGCCCAGTCAGCGGCGCGGGCCGTTTTCAGATGGGCGAGCGGCTGATGGATTTCAAAAGCGGCGACGTGCTGGTCGTAGACAACCTGAAGCTGCACGGCGCTTTTGAATTCAATCCGCCCGACAGCCGGAGCATCGTCATCTATTTTCGCGCGGAACTCTTTTACAACCTCGGTTCGTCGGTGTGCGATTACGCTTACCTGATGCCGTTTTACGGCCTGGCCGAAGATAAGGCGCCGATTTTGCGCGCCGCCGAACCGGCCTCAGCCGCCGTGCACGAAGCGTTGGACAAACTGTTGCGTTGTTATTTCGACGCGCCGCCCGATCAATACTCGCGCATCGGTTGCAAGGCCTATCTGTCAGAGGTGCTTTATCTGCTCTCGCGGCATTTCGGGACTTCTGATATGGCGCAGGCTGAATACCTGCGCCGCCGCGAACAGGCGCAGCGGTTGGGCGCGCTGCTGGAATACCTCAATCATGGCTACGGCGAAAAGATCACCGCGCCGCAAGCCGCGACGATGGCGGGGATGAGCCAGTCGCACTTCATGCGTTTTTTCAAACGGGCGACAGGGATGACGTTCGTTGATTACCTGACGCAGTTGCGCGTCGGCAAAGCGCGCCAGTTATTGCGCGATCAAACGTTGAGTATCGCTGAAATTTCCAACCTCGTAGGCTTTGCCGACCAGAGTTATTTCGATAAACGGTTCAAGGAACGCTTCGGCAAAACGCCGCGCGAGTACCGTGTGATCGTGGAACCGTCATAAACAACCACGCTTTGCTTAAACCAAGGCTGCGAAGTTACAAAATAAAAATATGGCAAATTCAAATAGCGAAAAATTGGCACTCGTAACCGGTGGCACTGGTTTCGTAGCCATGCATTGCATCTTGCAGTTACTAAATGCAGGTTATTTAGTTAGAACTACATTGCGGTCTCTTGCCCGAAAAGATGAAGTGATTGACGCGCTCCAAAAGGCCGGAGCCGCGGGAATTGATAACTTATCTTTCGTTGCGGCTGACCTGACGGCTGACGCCCATTGGAACGAAGCCGTAAAAGATTGCGCGTATGTTTTGCACGTGGCCTCACCGCTCACGCTGGCAAATCCTAAAGACGAAAATGAGTTGATTGTGCCTGCGGTGGAAGGGACGCTGCGTGTCCTCAAAGCCGCCAGAGATGCCGGTGTCAAACGCGTGGTTTTTACTTCTACCTTTGGGGCCATTGGCTACGGCCACAAACCGACTGCCATCCCCTTTACCGAAGCAAGCTGGACCGACACGAACTACAAAGGCCTTTCTGCTTATGTAAAATCAAAGGCATTGGCCGAGCAGGCGGCTTGGGATTTCATCAAAAACGAAGGTGGGCAGTTAGAACTTACGGCCATGAATCCCACGGGTGTTTTCGGCCCTCAGCTTGGCTCCACGGTTACTTCTTCCCTGCAAATTATTCAGAAGTTACTGGATGGAGAGTTGAAAGCCACGCCGCAGATGAACTTTGGCATTGTGGATGTGCGTGATGTCGCGGCAGCGCATTTGCGCGCGATGGAATTGCCTGCCGCCAACGGACAACGCTTTATTCTGCAAGCCGGCGAAACCTTATCCCTGCACGAAGTCGCCATGATTTTGAAAAATAAAATGGGTGATGCCGCTCGCAAAGTGCCGGCCAGAGTATTGCCCAATTGGGTGATTCGCCTAGCGGCTTTGTTCAACCCAACCGCCAAAGGCATCCTGCCGCAGTTGGCACCCAAAAAAATGTAAGCAGTGAAAAGGCAAGAACAGTATTGGGTTGGCAGCCCCGCACCAATGAAGAGGCCCTCGTCGCGTCGGCGGAAAGTTTGATCCGCCTGGGATTGGTGAAAATCTGAGCCGCCAGGAATGGCCGGGTAAACTGGCGGCGAAAGCCATCTGACGGCAGAATCATTCTAAAAAAAGGTCAAATCCTTCTAGCCGCTGTCACCTCACCTAACTGATATTCCAGTACGCTGGGACAGATAGACCGTAAAAATTCCAACCAACAAAAAGACAAACCCGCACGCGAGAAGGACATTGCTTAACTGACGACCGCTAACAACGAGAGCGGTTGCACATCCAATCCAGCTACAGGAGTAGAAGCCTTATGTTCAAACAGACTCTTTCGCTTTTTTTCAGCGCGGCCCTGCTGGGCTTGCTGTTATGCGGCGCCAGTTTCGCGCAAGCCACGGGCGGCGCGCAGATTTCCGGCACGGTGCTGGATGAGAGCGGCAACGCCGTCGCGGGTGCCGAAGTCACCGTCAAGCAAACCGATACTGGCCTGGCGCGCAATGTCACCAGCGACGCCGATGGCAGTTATACCTTCCCCAATCTGCCCGTCGGGCCTTATCAATTACAGGTCAAGAAGCAGGGCTTCAGCACCTATGTGCAATCGGGCATCGTCTTGCAGGTCAACGTCAACCCGACGGTCAACGCTACGCTCAAGATCGGCGCGGTGACGGAGCAAGTCCAAGTCACTTCGGATGCCGCGCTCGTCGAGACGCACAGCAACGGCGTAGGCCAGGTGATTGACCAGCAGCGCGTCGTCGAGCTGCCGTTGAATGGCCGCGTGGCGACTGAATTGATTTTCCTTTCCGGGCTGGCGAACGCGGCGCCGGCGGCGGATTTGAATACGAACAAGAACTTTCCGACCGTGACCATCGCCGTCGCGGGCGGTCTGGCGAACGGGATGACCTATGTGATGGATGGCGGTACGCATAACGATCCGTTCAACAACCTGAATCTGCCGATGCCTTTCCCCGACGCCTTGCAGGAATTCAAAGCCGAGACCAGCGCGTTGCCCGCGCGTTACGGCCAGCACGCCGCCTCGGCGGTGAACGTGTTGACCAAATCGGGCGGCAACAAATACCACGGCGATGTGTTTGAGTTCGTGCGCAACTACGAATTCAACGCGCGGAATTTCTTTGCTTCGCAACGCGACAGTTTGAAGCGCAACCAGTTCGGCGGCACCTTCGGCGGCCCCATCAAACAGAACAAGCTGTTTTTCTTCGGCGGCTTTCAAGCCAAGATCGAAAAATCGAATCCGGGTACGACGATCAGCTATGCGCCGACGGCGGCGATGCGCGCGGGCGATTTCACGGCCTTCGCTTCGGCGGCCTGCAACGGCGGCACGGCACGCACGCTGGCCGCGCCTTTCGTTGGCAACAAACTCGATGCCACGAAGATCAACCAACAGGCGTTGAACTTTTTGAAATACGTGCCAGTGCCGGCGGATCAATGCGGCAGGTTGCAATACGGCATCGTGGCGAACAACAACGAGAAGCAGGCGATTGGCAAGATTGACTATGACTTCAACGAAAAGCATTCGGTCTTTGGCCGCTATTTCTTTGCCGACTATGCGAGTCCGAATCCGTTTGATGGCGTGAACGTGCTGGCGATGAGCCGCGTAGGCCAATTCAATCGCGCGCATTCCTTCGTGCTGGGCGACACCTATTTGCTCAACGCGAATACGGTTTTGGCGACGCACGCGACGCTCAACCGCACGCGCAACAACCGCAAAGTGGACGAATACTTTTCGCCCACCGATTTGGGCATACAGGTGTTCAGTCCGGTCAAGGGCTTCACGGGTGTCACCGTGACGGGCAACGGCTTTGCGATTGGGGCGGGCGCGACCAATCCGGGCTATTTCAATTCGACCAACTATCAGATCGCCGAAGACGTGGACATCGTGCGCGGCGCGCATCAATTCGCCGTGGGTGTGAATTTCATTCACAACAATATCAACACCACGAACAATCGCCCCTCGAACGGACAGTTCACGTTCAACGGGCAAAGCACGGGCTTGCCGCTGGCTGATTTTGTGGCGGGCGCGTTAAGCGGCGGCTTCATTCAGGGCAATCCGGTCTTTGATAACCAACGGCAGAATTACATCGGCATCTATGCGCAGGATTCATGGAAAGTGAATGCGCGGCTGACGCTCAACGCGGGCGTGCGTTGGGAACCTTACCTGCCGATGGAACATCCGTTCGGTTGGGTCAGCCATTTCGATCCCGCAGCGTTTGCGGCGGGGACGAAGAGTTCGGTCTATAAAAACGCGCCAGTCGGATTGAGCTTCCCCGGCGATGCGGGCTACCCAGGCAAGTCAACGACCTTCGCGCACAAAGCGCAATTCGCGCCGCGCCTGGGTTTGGTCTTCGACCCGAAAGGCGATGGCAAGATGACGGTGCGTGCGGCTTACGGCATTTTCTATGACAACCCGCATCTGTTCTTCAACACGCGCTTTGCGAACAATCCGCCCTGGGGCGCGCAAATCACGTTGTCGAATCCGGCGGGCGGCTTGACGAACCCCTATCAAACTTATCCCGGCGGCAATCCGTTCCCCGGCCTGGCGAAAATCTCCACGGACAGCTTCTTCCCGCTCGCGGGCGTTTACGTCAACGCGCCGCTCAACATCAAGCCGACCTATTTGCAGCAATGGAACCTGAGCGTGCAACGGCAGGTTGGCGAATGGCTGTTTGCCGGCAGCTATCTCGGCAACAAGTCTACGCACCTGTGGACGGGGCGCGAATTGAATCCGGCGGTGTTCGCCACCGGCGCGACGACGGGCAACACCAACGCGCGCCGCGTGCTGAGTCTACAAAACGCCGCGCAGGGGCAGTATTACGGCACGATCGGACAAATTGATGACGGCGGCACGTCGAGTTACAACGGCATGCTCGTGTCGGCGCAACGCCGCCTGGCGAACAATTTCAGCGTGCTGGCGAATTACACGCTGTCGCATTGCATCAGCGATCCCGCCACGACTGAAATTACCGGCCCGACGTATGTCAACCCCAACAATCGCCGCGCCGACCGCGCCAATTGCGATTCGGATCGTCGTCACGTCGTCAACATTTCGTTTGTCGCGCGCACGCCGAAGTTCTCGAATAAGGCGTTGGGCTTGATCGCTACCGGTTGGCAGCTTTCAGGCATCGTGCGGCGGCAGACCGGCAATTTCGCCAGCGTCACGACCGGCGTAGACAACGCGCTGACTGGCGTCGGCGGACAACGCGCCGTGCAATTGCTGACCGATGCTTACGACGCCAACAAGACCGTAGATCATTACCTCAACCGTGCGTCCTTCGGTTCGCCGACGGCAGGCACGTATAGCGCGCTCGGCGCGTTTACAATTCTGAATCCGGGCAGCTTGCAGATTGATACGGGCTTGTCGCGCACCTTCAACGTCCGCGAAGGGCAGAATATCCAGTTCCGTTGGGAAACCTTCAACGTACCCAACCGGCTGAATGCCAACGCGCCCGTCACCGCGCTGAACAACGCCAACTTCGGCAAGATTCTGACCGCGCAAGACCCGCGCATCATGCAATTCGCGCTGAAGTACGTTTTCTAGTTTGAAATAAAGACGAGAATACGGAACAGACGGAAATAACAGAACAAACGGAAATTCTTTTCTGCCTGTTGTTGTCCGTCTGTTTCGTTATTTCCGTTTGTTCCGTATTCTTTCTTCTGACCTGCACGTTCAACGAAACTTATTTCCATGCGAAAACAATTCACCCTTTCTATCGTTCCCGCCTTGTTTGCCTTGTTGCTAATCAACGCATCAACTAACTTCGCTCAAGTCCCCACTGCCAAGGAAGCCGTGCTGGAAGAACGCTACCCGCAACCCGAAGTGAAGTTCGCGGGCGGCGTCATCGGCTTGCCTGATCTGACCTATTCGATCATCCCCGGTTATCGGCAATTGAAGCTCGATTTGTATTTGCCGCCGGGCGCACGCACGGGCGCGCGGCCATTGGTCGTTTATGTAGTGGGCGGCGGTTGGGCGGCGGATCGTCCGCGCAATGCGGGCGCGATTGAAGATTTCCCCGGCGTGTTTGTCGGGCTGGCAAAGAAGGGATATGTAGTAGCTTCGATTCGTTAGCGCCTAAGCGCCGAAGCAAAATTTCCCGCCGCTGAACACGACACGAAGACCGCGTTGCGTTGGTTGCGCGCGAACGCGGCGAAATACGGCATTGATAAAAACCGCGTCGTCATTTGGGGCAGTTCGGCGGGCGGGCAATTAAGCGCGTTGGCGGCGGTGTCGTGCGGCGATGCGAAACTTGCGCCCGTGCAAGCGACGGGATCAGGTGCGACAAAAGTACCTGATGAATCTGATTGCGTAAGCGGCGCGGTGATTTGGTACGGCATTTTTGATTTTGCGCAAATGAATGACGGCGCGGATGCTATGTTTCTGGGTTGCAAGAGTGGCGAAGAATGTGCGAACCGGCAAGCCGCGAGCGCCGTGAATTTCATTGATGCGAACGACCCGCCGATGCTGCTGATTCACGGTTCGGCAGATCGCGTCGTCAACGTCAAACAATCGCAGGCGATGTATGAGGCGCTCAAAGCCAAAGGCGTCAAAAGCGAATTGATCGTCATTCCCGACGTAGACCACAGCTTCATTGGCAAGACGCCTGAAGCTACGCACGCGGCGACCAATCAGGTGTTGAAGAAAACGTTGGAATTCATAGATACGATTTTGGGAGGAAAGCCGAAATGAAACGACGGTTCTCGTTCAGACCGAATCAATCAAGTGCGTGCGGGTTTTCTGCGCCGAAGGCGCTAGCGGATATTAGCCGGTGGTGGAACCACCGGAAACGCGCGCAAAATTCTCAAGCCCCGGTAGGGGCGACAGACCAGACTTACCGTTTCGTAGCGCAACGCTTCGTCCTGCGCCCCTTCAGGGCGCGACGTTTTTCCGCTGCGGTTCCGGTGGTTCCACCACCGGCTAATATCCGCAGCCCCTTCGGGGCAAAGAATGGGTTGCGCAATTGGTTGTTACTCGCATTCACATTTGTTATCGGGACGCTTTTATTACCGTCCGTGCAAGGCCAGAAAAAAACGTCAACCGACTGGCCTACGTTTGGCAATGACGCGGGTGGACAGCGTTATTCACCGTTGACGCAAATCAATCCGGCCAACGTCACGAAGCTCGTGCGCGCGTGGACGTTTCACATGAAGCCCGCGAATTACGTTGCGCCCACGGCAGATGCAGCGCGGATGCCTCCGCCAGGGCCGCCGAGTGTACCTCCAGGAGCAGGGGCGCGCGTCGCGCGTCGCCGCAATCCCGAATCGCAAGCCGTACCGCTGGTCGTCAATGGCGTGATGTATCTAACCACGGCCTATCGCCGCGTCGTCGCGCTCGAACCCGAAACAGGCAAACAACTGTGGGAATACGAAATCAAAAGCGGTGAGGCGGCTACGCGCGGCCTTGAATATTGGGCGGGCGATGCAAACACCACACCGCGCATTTTCTTCGGCACGTCGAACGGCGAATTGATTGCGCTGGATGTGAAGACCGGCAAGCCCGCCGCAGGCTTTGGCAACAACGGCAGCGTAGACATGAAAGTCGGCGTGATGAATGGTTACGATCAGGCGTCGTTCGGCCTGTCGTCGCCGCCGATTATGTACAAGGGCTTGGTCATCACGGGCGCGCACACACAGGAATCTCCGAGTCTCGGTTCATCGGGCGACGTGCGCGCGTGGGATGCGCGCACAGGCAAGCTGGCCTGGACGTTTCATACCGTGCCGCAGCCGGGCGAAGCGGGGCACGAGACGTGGGAAGGCGAGAGTTGGAAAGGCCGCTCCGGCACGAATGTCTGGAGCATGATGACCGTTGACACCGCGCGCGGCCTCGTCTTTCTGCCGCTCGGTTCGCCGACGTATGACTATTACGGCGGCGACCGCAAGGGCGCGAATCTTTACGGCAACGCGCTGGTTGCGCTCGACGCTAATACGGGCAAGGTGAAGTGGCATTTTCAAGCTGTACATCACGATTTATGGGATTACGATTTGTGTACGCCGCCGACGCTGTTCGATGTGAAGCGCAACGGCAAAACGATTCCCGCCGTGGCGGTGATGTCGAAGATGGGTTTGCTCTTTATTCTTGATCGCCGCGACGGCAAGCCGATTTATGGCGTGGAAGAACGACCCATTCCGAAAACCGATGTGCCGGGCGAAGCGACTTGGGCTACGCAACCTTTTCCGGTGAAGCCGGGGCCGCTCGCGCGCGACAGTTTCAAACGCGAAGAGATGGCGAATCTCACGCCCGAACATCGCAAGTATTGCGAAGCCTTGTTCGACAAAGACGGCGGCATGCAAAACCAAGGGCCATACACGGCATACACGACGAAACCTTCTGTCGTCTTTCCCGGTACGCTGGGCGGCGGCAACTGGAACCCGATGTCGTATGACCCGAAGCTGGGTTATCTGTTTATCAATACGCACGACTTGGGCGCGATTGGGCAGATGCAGAAAAACCCCGAAGGCGCGCGCACGCCGTGGTCGCGCACGAGTCCGCTGGGGCCGACGGCGCGGTTTTGGCAACTCGAAACGCGCCTGCCTTGTCAGCAACCGCCGTGGGGCAGGCTGTTCGCCGTCAATGTGCATACGGGCGAAATCGTTTGGCAGTCGGTGTTGGGCATTACCGAAGGGCTGCCCGAAGACAAACAGAAAACCGGTCGGCCTAACTTAGGCGGTTCGCTGGCGACAGCGAGCGGGCTGATCTTTATTGGCGCAACCGATGACAGCCGCTTCCGCGCGTTCGATTCCAAGACGGGCAAAGAATTGTGGGTGACGAAAATTGACGCGAGCGCACATTCCGCGCCGGTCACTTATCAAGGCAAGGACGGCAAGCAATACGTCGTCATCACAGGGACGGGCGGCGGCTTTCTGGCCGATCCTTCCAGCGCAGATTCGGTGATGGCGTTTGCGTTGCCGTAAATCAGTACCGCGACCGGTAGGAAGCGGGTTTGCAGGGAAAATTCCATGAACTCAATCCAAATACTTTTGCTGGCGATGTTGTTTTGCTTACCGCTGAATGCGCCATCCGCGCAGCCTGTCAACGCGCAATCCGCACGACTGAAAATCCTCGTGGTTCACGGCCCGAACCTGAATTTGCTCGGACGCCGCGAACCTAACATTTACGGCGTAACGACGTTGCCGCAGATCAACGAGCAGTTGCAGAAGCTCGCCGCCGAACTCAACGTCGAGCTCATCATCGTGCAATCCAATCACGAAGGCGTCATCGTGGATACGTTTCACCAGCACATTGACGACGTAGCCGGCGCGGTCATCAACCCGGCGGGCTTGAGCTTTCACAGCGTAGCCTTGCACGACGCGATCAAAGCGATGCCGTTCCCCGTGGTCGAGACGCATATCTCGAATCTAGGCACGCGCGATGCGATTCATCAGGGTTCGATCATCACGCCAGCGGTGCGGGCTTCGATTATGGGACTGGGCTGGCGGTCTTACACGGCGGGCTTGCGCGCGCTGGTTGAAATCATCCGCGAAGAAAAAGCCGCGAAAGAAGGGGCAAAGAAATGAAGCGTTATCTTTTGATTTTGTTTGTAGCGTTTTGCGCGCTGCCCCTCTCGCAAGCGGCGCAACAACCACAACAGCAAGGCGCACCACCGCAACGTCCGCCGCAAGCACGCCCGACGCGCAAACAGGTGCTGGCGTGGGGCGATCAACGTTACGGCGTGCAGCATGATTCGGTCACGCGCGCGCTGGTGACGATGGAACGGCTGGGGCGTGAATCAGGCGCGTATGACCTGTACATTCGCACCGATTCGCAACTCATCACCAAACAGCCCATTACGATGGCGGGGAATACCCGTCCGACGACGAACAAGAATCTCAACTACTTTGACGCGATTTTCTTTTACGGCGTGCGTGAGATTGAACTGACCGATCAACAGCGAGCCGACCTGATGTCGTTCATCAAAGAAGACGGCAAGGGCTTCGTGGCCGCGCATACGGCGACGACGGCGTTTTTCTCGTGGCCGGAATTCGGCGAAATGATCGGCGCACGCTTTGATGACCATCCGTGGGGCGTTATCGAAGCGCCCGTGGTGATTGACGATCCACTGTTCCCCGCGATGAAACATTTCCCTAAAACCTCGGTCATCAAAGACGAACACTATCAACTCAAAGATTTTTCGCGCGACAAAATCCGTGTGCTGGCGCATCTCGATGTGAGCAAGCTGGACATGAAGAACCCGCGCGTGCATCGCACTGACAACGACTTTCCCGTCGCGTGGTCAAAGATGTACGGCAAAGGCCGTGTGTTTTACGGCACGCTCGGCCACGCGGCGGAATTTTGGGACGATCCAAACGTTCAGAAAATGTATTTCGAGGCGCTCAAATGGTCGCTCGGTATGAGCGAAGGCGAAACCAAACCACTCGCGGTGAAGTAAATGCGCAACGTCTTAAAAATCGTATCACTGGCAACCGCTATTGCCCTGAGCATTCTGGCGCAAACGCCGCAAACGCCCGCACCGCCCAAACAGCCGCTGCCGTTCAGCCACAAGCTGCACGTCGCGCAAGGGCTGAAATGTCAGGGCTGTCACGTCAATCCTGACATTGGCCCGAATCCGGGCGAAAAGATGACTTATCCGGCGACGGCGAAATGCATGGCTTGCCACGAAGACACCGCCGCCGACAAACCCGCGATCAAAGCGCTTGCCAAATTTCATCACAGCAAAGAAAGTGTGCCCTGGGTGCGTGTTTATCAACTGCCCGACTGGGTTTGGTTCTCGCATCGCGTGCATCTCGAAGCGGGCGCGAAATGCGACCGCTGTCACGGCGCGGTTTCAGAACGCGAGGCGTTGTGGAAAGAGAAACCCACGACGATGGAAAGCTGCATGAACTGTCACCGCGAAACCAACGCAAGCAACGCCTGCAATTACTGCCATGAGGGACACTGAACTCACAGCCGCTTCGGCAAAGCCGGCTATAACTTCCTTTCGCGCAGGCTTGATCGGCGCAGGCATACAAGCTTCGCGTTCGCCGCAGTTGCACGAACAGGAGGCGCGCGCCCAGGGCCTGACGTATTCCTATGAGCTTTTCGA
Organism: Acidobacteriota bacterium; assembly: GCA_016196035.1. NCBI lineage: Bacteria > Pseudomonadati > Acidobacteriota > Acidobacteriota bacterium. The sequence continues at coordinate 23,472 of JACPYM010000111.1, forward strand.
CCTCGAACAAATGGGTGCCAGCGTCGCAGCTTTGCCGCGTTTGCTGGACGAAGCGCAGCAGCAAGGCTTTGCCGGCTTGAACATCACGCATCCGTGCAAGCAGGCGGTCATTTCGCTGCTGGATGAGTTATCCGCAGAGGCCGCCGCGATTGGCGCCGTCAACACGGTGGTTTTCAAACACGGCCGGCGCATCGGACATAACACCGATGCGCCGGGCTTTGCCGCCAGCTTTCAACGCGATCTTGCCGATGTCGCCAAGCGCAACGTAATCTTGCTGGGCGCGGGTGGCGCGGGTTCAGCCGTGGCGGTTGCTGTTTTGCAATTGGGCAGCGAGCGGTTGGCGATTTACGATACTGATCGCGCGCGCGCCGCTGCGTTGGCTGAACGCGTGGGCGCCACCGCCGTCAGCGAACTCGCGCAAACCGTGCAAGCGGCTGATGGATTGATTCAGGCGACGCCGATTGGCATGGCGAACTATCCCGGCGTGCCCTTGCCGCTGGCGTTGTTGCAACCCAACCATTGGGTGGCTGAGATTATTTACTTTCCGCGCGAAACCGAGTTGTTGCGCCACGCCCGTGCCCTTGGCTGCCGCACGCTGGATGGCGGCGGGATGGCGGTGTTTCAAGCGGCGCGAGCCTTTCAACTATTCACTGATCTGGCGCCTGACGCCGAACGGATGTTGCGGCACTTCGCGGCGCTGGACTAGATCGGTTTTCACTTCGGTGTACGGGAAAACACTGAGCGGCGGGACGGTACCGCGCGCGTCAGCAAGCGGTGTTTGAGCCGTTGAACCACTGGTGCAGCGCCGCTGCGCCGCTTGCTGACGCGCGCGGTACCGTCCCCACACACTGCCCCGTATACGCAATTGCAAACTGATCTAATGCGGCACGCGCGCGCGGTAACGGCCGGCGCGCGCAAACAGGAAATCAACACCATGAACATTCGCTCAATCATCACTACGCTGTTGTTTGTGATTGCGGTTGCGGCGGCTGCCTTTGCGCAAGACAGCAAATGCTCCGCGCTCGCCGCCAAATCATTCGGCGCGGACATCAAAATCGAATCGGCGGCGGTTGTCGCCGCCACGGCGCAAGCGCCTGAACATTGCGACGTGCGCGGCGTCATTGCGCCCGAAGCCAGATTCGCCGTCAAGCTGCCGGCGAATTGGAACAACCGGTTTTACATGGTTGGCGGCGGCGGATACGCGGGCACGATCAGTCACGGGCCGATGAACGCGGGGTTGCAGAAAGGCTACGCGACGGCTTCGACCGACACGGGGCACGATGCGGCCAAAGAACCGCTGGCGACGTTTGCCAATCCGGGGCCGCAGAATCCGCATGCCGACCGCAAGGTGCTCGATTACGCTTATCTGGCCGTTCACAACACGGCAGTGCTGGCCAAGCAGATCATCACGGCCTATTACGGCAGCGCGCCAAAGTATTCCTATTGGGTGGGCTGTTCGACCGGCGGGCGGCAAGGCTTGATGGAAGCGCAACGTTATCCGGCGGACTTTGACGGTTACGTCATCGGCGCGCCGGTGCTAAAAATTTCGCACGAGCAATTGCGCGGTATCTGGAACGCGCAAGCCGTGACGAGCGAGCCGGGGCGCATCGCCGTTGAAAAGCTGCCGTTGCTGGCCGCCGCGATTTATCAAAAATGCGATGGCGTGGACGGCGTGCAAGACAATTTGATTGCCGACCCGCGCCGCTGCCCGTTCGATCCGGCGCTGGATTTGCCGAAATGCGCGGGCGACGTTGATGGGAAAGATTGCTTCACCACGGGTCAAATTGCGGGCTTGAAAAAAGTGTATGGCGGCGTGCGTGATTCCAAAGGCAAGCTGCTTTATCCCGGCCAACCGGTGGGCGCGGAGATCGCTCCGCCGAATGGCCGCAGCGCGTGGATCGGCAGCATCGGCGCCGATCCGGGCGCGGGGCTGGCCTTCGGCGAAACCTTCATGCGCTTTATGATCAGGCCGCCGCTGGGGGCGGATTGGAGCTACAAGTCATTCAACTTCGACACCGACCCGGCCAGGCTTGCGGCGATTTCCAAACTGATTGACGCGACCGATCCCGACTTGCGCAAAGTCAAACAACGCGGCGGCAAAATCATTCACTACCACGGTTGGGCCGATGCGCTGGTCAATCCGCAAATGTCGGTGAATTACTACGAATCCGTGCTGAAGAAGCTGGGCGTGCGGCAGACCCGTGAGTTTTACAAGCTGTATCTGATCCCCGGCATGTTCCATTGTCGCGGCGGTGTCGGCTGCGATGACGCCGACTGGTTCACGCCGCTGGTGGACTGGGTAGAGAAAGGCATTGCGCCCGGCGTGATTGCGGGCAAGCGTGTCGTGAACAATGCGCCTGTGATGGCGCGCCCGCATTGCGCTTATCCGGCAGTCGCCAAGTACAAAGGCAGCGGCGACGTGAGTAAGGCAGAGAATTTCGCGTGTCAGTAAGCTGGCGCAGCATTCAACGAGAAACTCGTAGGAGGACATTCTGATGAAAGCGTGGTTATCAGTCGGTTTGCTTTTGTTGCTCGCCTTACAAGCCAGTTCGCCACAGGCGAGTCCCAAGCAACAACCGGTGATCAAAGCGCACGGCGTGCCGGTCTTACAATTGGCGGGCTTGCAGTTCAAAGACCTAAACCGGAACGGCAAGCTTGAGGTGTATGAAGACTGGCGGCAAACGCCACAGGTACGCGCCCAAGACCTTGTCCGGCAAATGACGCTCGAAGAAAAAGCGGGCGCAATGATGCACGGCACGTTGCGCACGGGCGGACAAATGGGCGCGATTGGCGCTGGCGCAAGCTATGATCTCGAAGCCAATCGCAAAGCGATGGCGGAGGCGCAGGTCAACAGCTTTATCACCCGTCTGCAAACCGCGCCGCGCTTGCTGGCCGAAGAAAACAACAAGCTGCAACAACTCGCCGAAGCAACGCGGCTCGGCATTCCGCTGACCATCAGCACCGACCCGCGCCATCACTTTCAATACGTGTTGGGCGCGTCTTCCGGCGGTAACGGCTTTTCGCAATGGCCGGAAACGCTGGGCTTCGCCGCGCTGGGCGACGCGAAGCTGATGCAGCGGTTCGGTGAAATCGCGCGGCAGGAATATCGCGCTGTCGGTATTCACATGGCTTTGTCGCCGCAAGCCGACCTGGCGACTGAGCCGCGCTGGAGCCGCATCAATGGCACGTTCGGCGAAGATGCCCAACTGGCGAAACGTATGGTGCAGGCTTACATCAGCGGCTTTCAAAACGGCAGTCGCGGACTAAACAAAGACAGCGTCATCACGGTTGTCAAACACTGGGCCGGTTATGGGGCGCAGCCCGAAGGATTCGACGGGCATTCGGCCTATGGCAAATACGCGGACTTCCCGCAGCGCAATTTCGCCTATCACCTCATTCCGTTCACCGGTGCGTTTGCGGCGCATGTCGCTGGTGTGATGCCGACCTATCCGATCCTGCGCAACGTTACGTTGAACGGTAAACCGCTGGAACCAGTCGGGGCGGGGTTCAGCCATCAACTGCTGACCGAAGAGCTGCGCGGGCGTTACAAATTCGAGGGCGTGATTGTCAGCGACTGGGCGATCACCAACGATTGCACAGGCCCTTGCGCAAACGGTTTGCCGCCCGGACAGCCGCCTTCTCCGGCCTATATCGGAATGCCGTGGGGCGTCGAAAACCTGACACGCGCCGAACGTTTCATCAAAGGCGTCAACGCGGGCTTGGATCAATTCGGCGGCACAGAGGAGTCGCGTATTCTGGTCGAGGCCGTCAAAGCCGGAAAGCTGACCGAAGCGCGGCTGGCAGAATCGGTGTACCGCATCATGCTGCAAAAATTTCAATTGGGCTTGTTCGAGAATCCCTATGTCGAAGCGACGCAGGTTGAAGCCGGCGCGGGCAACGCGGCGTTCGTGAGAGAGGCGCTAGCCACCCAAAGCCGTGCGCTCGTCTTACTCGAAAACAAAAACAAAACGTTGCCGCTCAGCGCCCAAATCAAAAAGCTGTATCTATACAAAATCAATCCGCAGGTCGCGCGTGATTACGGTTTCACGGTGGTCGAAAAGATGGAAGACGCTGATTTGGCCTTGCTCCGCACTGTCGCGCCGTTTGAGACGTTGCATCCGAATTACTTCTTCGGCGCGCGCCAGCACGAAGGTGATCTAAGTTTTCACGACGGCCAAGCCGATTACGAGGCCATCAAAGCCGCCAGCGCCAAAGTCCGGACGGTGGTGACGATCTATTTGGATCGTCCGGCCATTTTGACGAACGTGAAAGATAAGGCCGCCGCGCTGCTCGGCAATTTCGGCGTCAGTGATGCGGCGCTGTTTGAGGTGCTAACCGGCAAGGCCGCGCCGCAAGGAAAGCTGCCCTTTGAACTGCCGTCTTCGATGGCCGAAGTCAAAGCGCAGGCTGTAGACACACCCTACGATACAAAGACGCCGCTTTACAAATTCGGCTACGGGCTGACGTATGAACGCAACGCCGCCAGCCAGCACTGAAATGTAAGTGATAGAGTTGTTGCGGCCTTTGGAAATAACAGCGTAAGCAAATTGGCGACAGGGATACTGAAATCCGGCGGGCGACCGCCATTCTGCATTCTCCATTCTGCATTCTCCATTCTTATGCAGAGACCGTCTTGATTGAGGTTTACCGCTGTCCGGGAATGGAGAATGCAGAATGGAGAATGACGGTTAAGCAGTTGGCAGTGAGCGCCAAAACGCAAGTTTCGCAATGTTTTCCACCGCAACAGGTCTGATGTATTGATGATGAACCACGAACCGAAACTCGGATTTATCGGCTTTGGCGAAGCGGGCTATCACCTCGCCAAAGGCTTGCGCGGCGCGGGTATGACACGGCTGGCGGCGTATGACTTGCACACACATACGCCCGGACGCGGCGAACGCATTCAACAACGCGCCGCTGAAACAGAAGTCGAGTTGGCCGCGTCATCCTCACAACTGGCGCACGCGAGCGACATTCTACTTTCGGTCGTCACGGCCAGTTCCGCCGCCGAAGCCGCCACTCAGACAGCGCCCTATTTGCAAGCCCGGCACCTTTACGCCGATCTCAATTCGGTTTCGCCCGAGACCAAACGTGCGCTTGACCAGACTATTGCCGCCACCGGCGCGCGCTTTGTCGAAGCCGCCGTGATGGCCCCGGTGCCGCCGCAAGGGCATCGCACGCCGATGCTGTTGGGCGGCGCGTCTGCGCAAGTCTTCGCCGACTTGCTCACGCCTTACGGCATGAAGTTAGAAGTCGTGTCAGAACAAATCGGCGTGGCGGTCGCGGTCAAAATGTGCCGCAGCATCATCGTCAAGGGACTCGAAGCGTTGTTGTTTGAATGCGTGCTAGGTGCGACGAAATACGGTGTGGACGAGCGCGTGTTCGCTTCGCTCGAAGCGTCGTGGCCAGGCATGAATTGGAGCAAGCTCGCCGGGTATTGCATGAGCCGCGTCATCGAACACGGCGAACGGCGCGCGCGCGAATTAGAGGAAGTGGCGGCGACGTTGCGCGCCGCCGGCATCGAACCGTTAATGGCCGAGGCCATCGTCAAGCGGCAGGAGTGGGGCGCGCAACTCGGCTTGAATGAACATTTCGGCGGCCAGGTACCGGAAGATTACCGCGCACTGGCGCAAGCGATTGAACAACAATGATCTCGCCCACGAAACCGCACGAAGCAAGCACGAAGAAGAATTGTTTTTCTACGTGTTCTCTTCGTGTGGCTTCGTGGGCAAGAGTTGAGTGATAAGGAGAAACTGTGTACCGAAGCGATGTGGTAGGAAGCCTGTTGCGACCGGCGTATTTGAAAGACGCGCGCGTCAAACACGAGGCAGGCGAAATGTCTGACACGCTCTTCAAACAAATCGAAGACCGCGCCGTCAGCGAGGCCGTCGAGTTGCAGGAACGCGCCGACATCGAAGTCGTCACCGACGGCGAACTGCGGCGCTATGCGTTTTATGGACATTTGATTGATGCCATCGAAGGCTTCGACAAATACGGCGGTTGGGCGATTCCGTTTCGCGATGAGGCGGGCGAAGAGTTGGTCTTGCAACGCCCCGTCGTCGTGTCAAAGCTGCGGCGCAAGCGGCACATGTGCGCCGAGGAATTCACCTGGCTGCGTGCAAGTACGACGCGCCCGGCCAAAACGACGCTGGTCAGCGCGCAACAGGCGGCGGCCTATTACGACGCCGATAAATCAAAGGCCGCGTATGCCACGGTGGACGCCTATCTCGCCGACCTGGTGGATATTCTGCGCGGCGAGATTGATGAATTGATTCGGCTCGGCTGCCAGTACATTCAAATTGATTCGCCGCAATATACTGCGCTGCTCGATCCCGACTTGCGCGCGGGCTACCGGCAACGCGGCAACGACCCCGACCGTTTGCTAGACCTGTCCATTGAGATGGACAACGCCATCATCAATGAGCATCCCACTGTGCAATTCGGGCTGCACCTTTGCCGTGGCAACAACCAGAGCAAGTTTTACGCGCAGGGCGATTACGGGCCGATCACGAAAGTATTTCAGAAAACCAAATTCGACCGCTTCCTGCTCGAATTCGATGACGCGCGTTCGGGCGGCTTTGCGCCGCTGGCCGAAGTGCCCGAAGACCGCGTCGTCGTGCTGGGGCTGGTCAGCACGAAGAAACCCGAACTCGAAAGCCAGGACGAACTCAAACGCCGCATCAATGAGGCGGCACAATATATTTCGCGCGACCGGCTGGCGCTCAGTCCGCAATGCGGCTTTGCTTCCACGCTCGAAGGCAATCTGGTGACGCCCGCCGATCAAGAAGCCAAGTTGCGACTGGTGGCCGAGACGGCGCGCGAAGTGTGGGGCTGAGAGATTTGGCATTTGAGATTTGAGATTTGAGATTTGTCATTGGTGATGCCGTGCGATGAAAGATCAAACAGCGAATGAGTTCGTTCCGGTGAGCTTCCTGCCCGCGCGCGTTGAGGTCGAACGGCGCGAGGATGGCGCATTGCTGTTGCGTTCGCCGGAACCGCTTGCGCCTTACGCGCGCTGCCTGGGCGAACATCTTGAACATTGGGCGCGCGAGCGTCCCGGCCAAATTTATCTGGCGCAACGCGATGGTGAGGCATGGCGCACGCTGACGTTTGCGCAAGCGCTTCAGCAGGTGCGTGCGTTGGCCGCTGCGCTGTTACAACGCGATCTTTCAGCCGAACGCCCCCTTGCCATCCTTTCTGAAAACTCGCTGGAACACGCGCTGCTCGCGCTCGCCGCCATGCACGTGGGCATTCCGTATACGCCGATCTCGGCGGCCTATTCGTTGCTGTCGCGCGATTATCAAAAGCTGCGCGCGGTGTTCGCGTTGCTCACACCAGGGTTGGTATTCGCCGATGACGGCGAACGTTATGGATCGGCGCTGGCGGCGTTGCGTGATTGCGACTTTGAATTGATCGTTGCGCGCAACAAGGAAGCGGTTGAACGTTCATCGCAAACCTTTGCCTCGTTGCTGGCCGACGTAAACACCGAGCGAGTGGATCGCACGTTTGCCGCTATTACGCCCGACACCATTGCCAAGTTCCTGCTGACTTCGGGTTCAACGGGTGAGCCGAAAGCGGTCATCAATACGCAGCGCATGCTTTGTTCCAATCAGCAGACGCTCAGGCAGGCGTGGCCGTTTTTGCAAGAAGAGCCGCCCGTGCTGGTGGATTGGCTGCCGTGGAATCATACGGCGGGCGGCAATAATAATTTTGGCTTGGCGTTGGTCAATGGCGGGACGTTTTACCTTGATGAAGGCAAACCCGTGCCAGGCTTGATCGAAAAGACGGTGCGTAACCTGCGCGAAATATCGCCGACGCTTTATTACGGCGTGCCGCGCAGCTACGAAGCGTTGTTGCCTTTTCTCGAAAACGACGCCGTGTTGCGCGACAGCTTTTTCGCGCGGCTCAAAGTCATGCAATACGCCGGAGCCGCCTTGCCGACACATTTGTGGGAGCGATTGGAAAGCGTATCTGTGTTGGCTAAGGGCCAGCGCGTGCCACTGACTTCGGGTTGGGGCGCGACTGAGACCGCGCCCCAAGTGACGCTGGTGCATTTCACGCCGTTGCGGGCGAGTGTCATCGGGCTGCCTACGCCGGGCAATGAATTGAAAATGGTTCCGCTGCCCGGCCCAAATAAAGACGCAGAGAAATATGAATTGCGCGTAAGCGGGCCGAATGTCACGCCCGGTTATTGGCGGCGCGCTGATTTGACGGCGGCGGCGTTTGACGAAGAAGGCTTCTATCGCATGGGCGATGCGGGACGGTTCGCCGACGTTGACGATCCAACGCAGGGCATCGAATTCGCGGGGCGGCTGGCCGAAGAGTTCAAGCTGGCGAGCGGCACGTGGGTTCACACAGGAGCCTTGCGCGTCAAAGCCATCGCCGCGCTCGCGCCCGTCGCGCAAGACATCGTCGTCACCGGACATGACCGTGACGAGATCGGTTTTTTGATCTTTCCGAATTTGACCGGTGGTGAATCACTCACTGATACCCGCGTGCGTGAAGCCGTGCGCGCGGGGCTGCAACGTTTGCGCGCGGCGGGCGGCGGCAGTTCGACCTATGCGACGCGCGCTTTGTTGCTAACCGAACCGCCGCAGATTGATGCGGGCGAAATCACGGATAAAGGCTACATCAATCAACGCGCCGTGCTGGAACGCCGCGCGGCATGGGTGGAACGGTTGTATGGTGCTACGACGGAGGTAATTCACCTCGACAACTCGAAAGGATGAACATTGTGGAATTGAAACCTGTTACGCCGCGCCTCGAATTACTGGCGCACTTAACCATCACGCTCGCGCCGCCGCTCGGTGTTGGCAAGGTGTTGCTGGGCGAACGCCGCATCATCAACATCACGGGCGGGCGGGTGGAAGGCGCGCGTTTGCGCGGCGAGGTGCTGCCCGGCGGCGCGGATTGGCAAATCGTCGCGGCGGACGGCACCGCGCTGCTCGAAGCCCGCTACACGCTGCGCACCGAAGACGGCGCATTGATTTATGTGCGCAACACCGGCGTGCGGCACGGGCCGCCCGAAGTGTTGGCGGCGGTGGCGCGTGGCGAGGAAGTTGATCCGGCCAAGTATTACTTTCGCGCCGTGCCCGTGTTTGAAACAGGCGCCGCGAAATATGACTGGCTGAATCGTGTTGTCGCAGTTTGTTCGGGCCTGCGCACAAAAGCGGCAGTGCTGTTGGACTTTTACACCGTGACCTAGATTGGGTTGTATTTGCGGATACGGCTGGGCGTGCAGTGCTGGTACAGTGCCGCGCATATCGGCCTTCGAGGCAAGGATGAAAAACAATTTGAGCCAAGCAGGCTATGAGGCAATGATGAAAAACAATTTGGGCAAAGTAGGTTGTGTCGCCACCTGCTTATTGTGCCTGGCAAATTTTGCGTTCGCGCAACAGTCCGTTATTACACTGTACCCCGGCGTTGCGCCCGGTTCCGAAAACGCCAAACAAAAGGAGGTCGAATTCACCAACGCCGACAAACAACGGCGGATTCGCAACGTCACGCAACCGACGCTGACGGCTTTTCTGCCAGAGCGCGGCAAAGCCAATGGCACGGCGATCATCATCGCGCCCGGCGGCGGCTTTATGCACCTCGCCATTGAGAAGGAAGGCAATGCCGTAGCGCGATGGTTGCAAGCGCGGGGTGTCGCAGCGTTCGTTTTGAAATATCGGTTGCTGGATTCCGGCACAGAGGAAGAGTATCGCGCGCAAGCCGCTGCGATGGCGCGCGCCACTGCCCCACAACCGAAAGCGCCCGCGCCCGTTGCCGCGCCACCTGCGCCCAATCCAGCGCGGCAAAAGGCGGTTGAATTTGCCATTGCCGATGGCCGACAGGCTATCAAGTTGGTGCGCCAACGCGCCGCCGAATGGGGCATTGCGCCGGATCGCATCGGGCTGATGGGCTTTTCGGCAGGCGGTATCTTGGCGATGGGCGTCGTCATGCAACACGACGCGGAGAGCCGCCCGAATTTCGCCGCGCCGATTTATGGCGGCAGCACCAGCGGCTTGCCCGTCGCGGCGGACGCGCCGCCCCTGTTCATCGCAGTCGCCGATGACGACCAAACATTTTCCGGCAGCAGCGCCAAGCTCTATCTGGAATGGAAAGCCGCCAAACGCCCGGCGGAATTGCACATTTATTCAAAAGGCGGACACGGCTTCGGCCTCACCAATCGCGGCTGGCCCGTAGACAGTTGGATTGATCGCTTTGGCGATTGGCTGAAAACACAGGGCTTGCTGAAATGACACTGTCGGCCAACCACTCGCAACGCTACAACGCCTCGATGCTGTTGGACGCCAACCTGGCAGCAGGGCGCGGCGCGCGGACGGCGCTTTATTTTGGCAACGAGCAGATCAGCTATAGCGAATTGTTCGCGCGCGTCTGTGCGCTGGGTTGGTTGTTGCACGAATATGAGGTCGTGGCGGAAAATCGCGTGCTGCTCATCCTCGGCGATACGCCGGCGTTTCCCGTAGCATTTTTCGGCGCAATGCGCCTCGGCGCGGTGCCGGTGCCGGTGAATCCTTTGTACAAAGCCGCCGATTACCGCTTCTTTCTCGAAGACACAGCAGCGCGCCTTGTCATCGCCGACGCAGCGCACTTGGACAAACTGGACGAGGCACTCGCTGATTATGATGAAGCAGTCAATGTTATCGTGGCTGAAGAGCTGGATAAATTGCTCGCCGAGCAAGAGAGCGTGCTTGTCCCTGCCAACACGCACCGCGATGACATGGCGTTTTGGCTTTACAGTTCCGGTTCGACCGGCAAGCCGAAAGGCGTGGTGCATTTGCACAGTGCGATTCCGGCAACCTGCGAAACTTATGGGCGCAACGTGCTGCAACTCACCGAAAATGACATCGTGTTTGGCCGCGTGTTGTTTCATGCTTACGGCCTCGGCAATGCCTTGAGCTTTCCCTTTTCTGTCGGTGCGGCTTCGGTGTTATCACCCGCGCGGCCCACGCCGAGCAGTATTTTCGCAGCTATTGAACGTTATCGCCCATCTGTGTTGTGTCTCGTGCCGACGCTTTACAACGCGCTGCTGAACGATCCGGCTTGTGCGCGGGCGGATTTGTCTTCGCTGCGGCGCTGCATTTCCGCTGCGGAATCGCTTGCGCCGGAAACGTGGCGACGCTGGAAAGATCGCTGCGGCTTGCCGATTCTCGACGGCATCGGCTCGACCGAGATGCTGCACATCTTTTGCTCGAACACCGCCGGAGAATGCCAACCTGGTTCGAGCGGCAAGCCCGTGCCCGGCTATGAACTGAAATTGCTGGATGACAACGGCAGCCCTGTCAGTGTTGGCGAGACGGGCCATTTGCTGGTAAAGGGTGCGAGCGCCGCCGCGTTTTATTGGCGCAACCGTGAGAAGACGCAACGCACGATACAGGGTGAATGGGTGGTGACCGGCGACCGCTATCGCTGTGACGAAGACGGCTTGTATTGGTACGAAGGCCGCGCCGACGACATGCTCAAAGTCGGCGGCGAATGGGTCTCGCCGATTGAAATGGAAAACGTGTTGCTGGAACACGCGGCGGTGAATGAAGCCGCCGTGGTCGGCATCAATGTGGACGGCGTGCTGCGCATTCGCGCCGTGATTATTTTGACTGGTGCGGAAACGCCTATGCTCAAAACAGAATTGCAACAATGGTGCAAAGCGCGCTTGCAACGCTTTCAGTATCCGCACCGCATTGATTTTGTGAGTGAGTTGCCGAAGACCGCGAGCGGGAAAATACAACGCTTCAAATTACGGCAGGAAGAGACGCAATGATTAACTTTGAAACTTCGCCGGATCGTTACCAGCATTGGAAGCTTCGCGTTGACGGCGCAATCGCTACTTTGACGATGGATGTCAACGAAGACGCGACGCTCTTTGACGGCTACAAACTCAAGCTCAATTCCTACGACCTCGGTGTAGACATCGAACTCGCCGATGCGGTCGAACGGCTGCGTTTTGAATCCCCGCAAGTCCGTGTCGTCGTCGTCACCAGCCTGAAGCCGCGCATCTTCTGTGCGGGCGCGAACATTTACATGCTGGGTGGTTCGACGCACGCGCACAAGGTCAATTTCTGCAAGTTCACCAACGAAACGCGCTGCGGCATTGAGGACGCCTCGCGCCATTCGGGGCAGCGCTATCTCGCAGCGCTGAACGGCACGGCTTCGGGTGGCGGTTACGAACTGGCGCTTGCCTGCGAAGAAATTTATCTGGTGGATGACAGTAATGCAGCAGTGTCGCTGCCTGAAGTTCCGTTGCTCGGCGTCTTGCCGGGTACGGGCGGGCTGACGCGGCTGGTGGACAAACGCAAAATCCGCCGTGACCGCGCCGATATTTTTTCTACGCTGGCGGAAGGCCTGAAGGCGAAGCGCGCGAAAGAGTGGGGCTTGATTGACGGATATTTTGCGACGAGCAAATTTGACGAAGCAATTGCCGCGCGAGCGCGCGAACTTGCGCTTGGCAGTGAGCGGCCGCAAGGGATCAAATTGCATCCGTTGCAAATTGAAAGCACCGCCGCCGCGCGCGCATACCGCTATGTCAGCTTGCGCTTGCGGCGTGACAAACGTTATGCCGAATTGACGATGCGTGGCCCGGATGCTGGATTGCCGACCGACCCGAACGAAATTCTAAAACTCGGTGATGCGTGGTGGCCGCTCGACGCGTTCCGCGAACTGGATAATGCGCTGCTGCATCTGCGCGTCAACGAACCGGAAATCGGCCTGGTGTGTTTGCGCACGTCGGGTGAGTTGGAAAACGTGCTGGCAATGGATCGTGTGTTGACCGAACAGCGCGGACATTGGCTGGTGCGCGAGACGCGGTTGCTGTTGGCGCGGGCGCTGCGGCGGCTCGATCTGACGGCAAAAAGTTTCTTCGCGCTGATCGAACCCGGCAGTTGTTTTGCGGGCAGTTTGCTCGAACTCGCGCTCGCGTCTGATCGCATGTACATGCTCAACGATCTATCGCGTCCGGTTGAGATTGCGACGAGTGAATTGAACGGAGGCGCATTGCCGATGAGCAATGGCCTGACGCGCTTGCAATCGCGCTTCCTCGCCACACCGGAGCACGTCGAAGTTGTGTTGCAAGGCGGGCGCTTCGACACCGGAGCCGCTGATGATGCGGGTTTGGTTACGGCTGCGCCGGATGGGCTGGACTGGGACGATGAAATCCGGCTGGCGATTGAAGAGCGCACGGCATTGTCGCCCGATGCGTTGACCGGCATGGAGGCGAACTTGCGGTTTGCCGGTGCAGAAACCTGCGACACTAAAATTTTCGGACGCCTGACCGCGTGGCAAAACTGGATTTTCCAACGCCCCAACACCGTCGGCGAACACGGTGCGCTGACCAATTACGGCAAGCCGGCGCAGGCGAAGTTTGATTACCGCCGAACCTAGATCAGTTTGCAATGGCGTATACAGGAGTCAGTTGACGCTGGGACAGTACCGCGCGCGTGAGCAAGCGGCGTGTCAAGCTGGCACCATTGGCTAAACTGCCAAAGCTCCGCTTGCTGACGCGCGCGGTACTGTCTCGCTGCGCGGTTTTCCCGTGCATCGTAGTGAAAACCGATCTAGGTTCGACGGTAGCCTGTCGTCGGTTTCCTGCAAACAAATGTTGCAGGATTTCCAATGGCAACAGATGGCTGGCGACTGACAAGCGACACCAACAAGCGACAACGGGCGACCGACAACCGACAACCGATATGAGCCTTTACGACCGCATACCCAACAACGTGAATCTGGCTGACGATGTACGATTGCAACGCGCGCTGGAAAAGTGGCTGCCGAATTATTTGAGTTGGTGGAATGAGATGGGGCCGGACGGATTCCAGCAAAAAGATGTCTACCTGCGCACGGCGATCAGCGTCGAGCCGTCGGGCTGGGCGCATTTCGATTACGTCAAGATGCCCGATTATCGCTGGGGCATCTTTCTGACGCCGCCGGCGGCGGACGCAACAATCGGCTTCGGCGACAATTACGGCAAGCCTGTTTATCAGGAAGTGCCGGGCGAATTCCGCAATGCGCTGCGCCGCATCATCGTGACGCAGGGAGATACCGAACCCGCTTCTGTTGAGCAGCAGCGGCAACTCGGGCATTCCTGTCCGTCGCTGTACGACTTGCGCAATCTGTTTCAGGTGAACGTTGAGGAAGGCCGTCATTTATGGGCGATGGTGTATTTGCTGCACGGCTATTTCGGGCGCGATGGACGCGAAGAGGCGGAAGAGTTGTTGCAACGGCGCAGCGGCAATCCCGACAAACCGCGCATCCTGCAAGCCTTCAATCAACCGTGTGATGACTGGCTGAACTTTTTCGCGTTCACGATGTTTACAGATCGTGATGGCAAGTATCAATTGGCCGCGCTGGCCGAATCGGGCTTTGAGCCATTGCAGCGCACCTGCCGTTTTATGCTCACCGAAGAAGCGCATCACCTGTCCGTCGGTGAAAACGGCGTGGGGCGCGTCGTCGAACGCACGGCGCAGTTGCTGAAAGCGGGCGAGGTGCGCGCGTTGGGCGGCATTCCGCTCGACATCGTTCAGAAATATATCAACTACTGGTACAGCTATTCGCTCGATCTGTTTGGCGGCGAAATCAGTTCCAACTCAGCCGCCTTTTTTGCCGCCGGTTTGAAAGGACGATACGAAGAGCAGAAACGCTACGATGAGCACGTCGCGGCGGCGGGCAGCTACCAGATTGAAGTGCTGGAAAACGGCCACTGGCATTGCCGCGAAGTGCCGTTGCGCAATGCGCTCAACGAAGTCCTGCGCAATGAATACGGCAAGGATTGCGCGCGCGGGCTGGCGCGCTGGAACAAAATCCTTGCGGACGAAGATCTCACCGAACGGCTTTACCTGCCGAGTAAACGATTTCACCGGCACGTCGGGGCCTATGCCGGGCAGCATTTTGACGTTCATGGCACGCCGCTGTCGGCTGAGGAATTCGCGCGGCGCAGCGCCGCCTGGCTGCCGACGCAGGCGGATCGTGAATACGTGCAAAGCCTAATGACGCCGGTGACCGCGCCGGGCAAAATCGCCAACTGGATCGCGCCACCCAAAACCGGCATCAATCGCCTGTCGTTTGAATTTGAATATGTGCGGTTGTAGCGGCCACGTTGGCTGACAAACAGTCTCAGTAGCTCCAAATTTCAGCTTGTGGCGAAGTGTCGTACTGGGGGACTGATGCCCGGCTCCTGGCTCCTGATTCCTGACAAGCTAAAAATGCTGGCTGATTTTCTGCTGATCAGGAATCAGGAGCCAGGAGCCAGGCATCAGTTTGAGCTCCACAGGCTTACAGGGCACTTCAATTCTGGAGCTGCTGAGTCCGGCCATCCCCTTTGCAGGCGATGGCCTGTGACGCTAACAGGCACGCGAGCGCCCGGGAGGGTTTTATGCGTACACAAGTCGGGATCGTCGGCGCCGGGCCAGCCGGATTGTTGTTGGCGCAGTTGCTGCGCCAGCAGGGCATCGAATCCATCGTCATCGAAAACCGCAGCCGTGGCTACCTCGAAGACCGCGTGCGTGCAGGTGTGCTGGAACAAGGCAGCGTGGCGACGCTCGTCGAAGCTGGCGTGGGGGGGCGCCTGCGGCAAGAGGGGCTGCTTCATCACGGCCTCGAACTCAGTTTCGCCGGACGCCGCCAGCGCATCAATCTGCATGAGTTGACGGGCGGGCGCGCCATCACCGTTTACGGCCAACAGGAAGTCGTCAAAGACTTGATCGAGGTGCGGCTCGCCGCCGCTGCGCCGCTATATTTTGAAGTCGAAGAAACATCCATTCATGCCTGCGACACTGAGGCGCCGCAAGTTCGCTTTTACCACCAGGGCGAACCACATGAGATTCAATGCGATTTCATCGCGGGTTGCGATGGCTTTCACGGTGTTTGCCGCCCCGCCATTCCGGCGGGCGCGTTGCATATTTATGAGCGCATTTATCCGTTCGGCTGGCTGGGCATTCTGGCGCAATCAAAACCGCCCGCCGCAGAGTTGATTTACTGCCGGCACGAACGCGGCTTTGCGCTCTTCAGCATGCGCACGCCCGACATCACACGGCTTTACCTGCAATGCGCGCCTGACGAAGACATTACGCACTGGCCCGACGCGCGCATTTGGGAGGAGCTGGAAAGACGGCTGGGCACGACTGATTTGACGTTGCAGGAAGGCGCGATCCTGCAAAAGGGCGTGACGCCGCTGCGCAGCTTTGTCACGGAGCCAATGCAATACGGCAACTTGTTTTTGGCGGGCGACGCCGCGCACATCGTGCCGCCGACGGGCGCGAAAGGGATGAATCTGGCAATTGCCGATGTGCGCGTGTTGGCGCGCGCCTTCGCGGCGTTTTACCAGACGGGCCAGCGGGATTTGCTGGCGGACTATTCGGCGACGTGTTTGCGTCGCGTCTGGCGCGCCGAGCATTTTTCGTGGTGGATGACGTCGCTGCTGCATCGCTTTCCCGACGCGACGCCGTTTCAGCAAAAGCTGCAATTGGCCGAATTGGAGTATGTCGTGCATTCGCGGGCGGCGGCGACGGTCTTGGCTGAAAATTATGTGGGGTTGCCGTTTGACGTCTGAACCCGCCGCACTGCTTTCCGCATTGAGAGACTGGCGCGTCCAGGTCAGCGCCAGTGGGACAGAATGCTCAAGCATGTCATTACCCACATCTTTTCGCTTTTGCGCCGGAGGCGCGCCGGATATTAGCCGGTGGTGAAGCGAAGCGAAACCACCGGAAGCCCCGTCATTATTGCGGTTGCACCCCGGCAGGGGCGCGGGACGAGTCACGGTAAATTCGCACTTCCTGAGCGGGCAGCAGCCCGTCCCGCACCCCTGCCGGGGTGCGCGTCATCCGGCACGGTTACTACTACCGGTGGTTTCACCACCGGCTAATATCCACGGCCCTTTCAGGGCCAAAACCGGGAAACTGCTAAACTCGAAAGATGTGGGTAATGACATGAATGCTCAATCCGTCCCACTGGTGCTGGTCATCATTGCGTGAATTTCACGCCGTCGAACGCGACGTTGTGTTTCACTTCGGTGAACTTCCAGGTGCCAGTGATGGCGTTGTCTACGGAATAGATGCGCACTGTCATGGGCAGTTTGACGCCGTCCACCTCTTTGTAATCCTCAAAGTCGTATTGCTGCGGAATCGCGCCGAGGAAGTGCGGGTTCGTATCAATGCGCCGCAACAACAACCCGGTCTCAGCGTCGAAGAACAGCGTCGTGCGTGTCTGGTTTTGCTCGAAGCGCAGCACCGTCGTCGCCCGCTCATTGACGCGCCCGCCGCGGCCGGTCGCGAGTTTTGGAAGCGGCTCGCTCAGCTTGACGGCGTTCAATACGTCAGCCAACGCTTTGATGTCATTCAACTCAACCGGATTAAGCGCGCGCACACCGCGCGGGTCTTTGGCAAAGCCCGTCGCGCCATCCGTCGCCGAGACGATTTCAGCCGTTTGGCCATCAGGCGTTGTCATCAGCATGGTCGTCAGCAGCTTGCCGGGCGCGGCGAATTTCACTTCGGCTTTCATGGTTTGGTTGTTGCCGTTGGTGAACGTGCCGGTCAGCGCGCGGGTCTTCAGCTTGGCGGCGGCCTCTTTGCCGCCGACGGCCAGCACGTATTTGTCCCAGACCGATTCAGCGCTCGGCGGCGCGGGCGGCGGGCCTGCGGGCGGCGCACCAGCAGCCGGAGCACCCGGCCCTGGCGGACGCGGGCCACCCGGCGGCGGCCCCGCAGGCGCGGCCAGCGGGAAGGTCGGCGCAGCGGCGGGAATTCCACGGCCTTGATGGCAAGTGAAACACGAAATTTGGTTTCTGCCGCCGAAGCTGTTCTTGTTGGTTTCCTGCACCATTTTGATCATCTGGCGGGCGATGCCTTTGTGTTCGTGTTCGTCGCTGACGAAATCAATGCGGCCGTCTTTCATGGTGTGGCAGAAATTGCAGCGCACGCCCAGCGCCGCGTTGAAATAATTCATCAGCGGACGCAATTGCGAATCGGGCATGCCTTTGAGCACTTGAATGTTTTTCTTGACCTGTTCGACCGGCTTGTCGTCTTGTGAATTCACGACGCCGCGCGAGGCCATGCCCGCGAGCGCCAACGCAAAAGCCATGAGCGGCAGGCTGCGTTTGAGGGTTTTGATAATCATCGGGATCTCCAGTGTGATGGGTTAATGCTGACGCAACAACAGCGCTTGCGTCGGCATCGCGAAAGCTGACGCGCGTCATTCCGGTGCGCCGCGCCTCAGTCTGTAAAGTGTTCGTGCCTTGAGCGTCTTCGTTTGGGCGCCTGTCCAGACGAAGGTTTTTATTCGAGCCAGTTCAGCACGATGGTGAAAGGCGCTGTCGCGGCGTCTTCGAGATTGGTCACCAGCAGGAATTTGCGCCCGTCGCTCGACACCTCATAACCGCGCCCTGCGGTCTTGAGCGCGCGCAGATCAAACAATTCATTCGGCGCGCCCGGCTTAAACGCCGCGCCCTGACTTTGCACCGCGACAGCCATCAGCTTGCCGTCCGCCGCGACATAAAACAATTCCTTGCCGTCGTTGCGCCAACGCGGCTGGTCGCCGCCTTTGATGGAAACCTGCCACTTGCCGCCGGTCAGCGCGTTGGCGGCGAAGCCCTGCACATACACTTCGTTGCTGCCCGATTCGTCCGACACCCAGGTGAGCCAGCGTTCATCGGGCGAAAGGCGTCCGCCGGTTTCGTTGAAGGCCGATTGCAGCAGTGCGTAAGGTTTGTGCGTGCCCTCGAGTGGCAGCGCCCACACGTCCCATTTCGTTTGCGGCGCGCTGTCTTGAAAGAGAATCAGCCGTCCGTCGGCGGCCCAGTCCGTGGGGAATTTTTGCTGGCCGGAGCGGAACAGCAATTCGTCCTGCCCCGCGCCGTTCGCGGCCTTTTGATAAAGGCTCGAAGCGCCGTCGCGCGTCGAAACCCAAGCGAGGCGGCTGCTGTCGGGCGACCAAAGCGGAAACATGTCATTGGCCGGATCGAAAGTGAAACGCAATTCGGTACCGCGCGCCAGATCGAGCACCCACAAATCCGCCGCGCCCGCTGCCGGATCGGGCCGCGCCGTGACGAGCCGCGTTTCATCGGGTGCCAGACTCGCGCCGAGATAGCGATTGACCGAACCGAGTTCGCCGAGTTGCTTGCCGGTGCGGTCGAACCAGGCGGGCTGCTGACGATTATTCGCCGGGTTGCCGGTGGCATACGCTAATACGCCGTTGGCTGAAACCGAAAAGCCGCCGCGTCCGAACGCGCCGCCCGCCAACTGTTCGGCCAGGCGTTCCGGTTCGCCGCGCAACTGGCGCGCGGCCGCATCGAATGCTTGCGCGTACAACGCGCCGTCGCGCATAAACAGCAATGCGCCGCCGCGCGCGCCTTTGGCATACAGCGCGGGCGAGGTCGCACTCAGCAACCGCCGCCGCGCGCTGCCGTCGAGCGCGGCGACATAGATGCCTGTTTCGCTCGCTTGTTGGCCGGTGACCAGATAAAGGTAATGGCCTCCGTCGGGCAAAAAGCTGGGCCATTGATGGTTGCTCTCTTGCCGCGCGGCGTCGGGCGTGGTCAACGTCGCCGCCGCCCCCCCCGCCGCCGTGATGCGCTGTATGCCTGCGCTCGGATGAGGCACAAACAGGATGACGCCGTCACGATTCCATGCGCCACCGCGCGGGCTGGGCGCGTCGGCCAGCGTGACCGGCGATTCGCCGTTGAGCGCGAGGCGTTTGAGTTTGCCTTGCGCAAAAAAACCGAGGCTTTGCCCGTCGGGCGACCAGAACGGCGCGCTGGCTCCTTCGGTGCCTGCCAGTGGTTGCGCGCCCAATGAACTCAAGGGGCGCAGCCATAACGACGAGCGATTGCCTTCGGTGGCGGCGCTGAAAACGAGGCGGCGGCCATCGGGTGCCAGCACCGGATCGCTCATGCGCGTGACTTTGTCGGGCGGCGCAAGCGAGAGCCGCAGCGTTTCGGCTGGCGGCGTGGCGCGTTTGAAAGAGCTGGTGAAATAACCCGCGCCGAACGCGAGCGCGGCACAGGCGACACAAAACCAAACCCATTGAACAGCGGTAAAACGCCGCCACCAGCCAACGGAGGCCGCCTCCTGCCGCAGCGTGACGGCTTCGGCTGAAGGCAAGCCTGACGTTGTCAAGGCTTCGAGCGCAAAGCCCAAATCGCTGACCGATTGAAAGCGCTGCTCCGGGCGCTTTTCGAGACAGCGGTGAATGATGCGTTCCAGCCCCGGCGCTTGTGCGCGTTGTAGCGCGGGCAGTTCCGGCGGTTCGTGGTTGAGAATCGCGTTCATCGTTTCAACTGCCGTCGCTCCGCGAAAGGGCCGCTCACCCGCGAAAAGCTCATACAGAATCACGCCGAACGCAAAGATGTCGGCGCGCTGGTCGGCCTCGCCGCCGCGCACCTGTTCGGGCGCCATATAACCCACCGTGCCCAGCACCATGCCCGGATTGGTTTGCACCTCTTCCGCCGCCAGTTTGCGCAGCGTGTCGTTCGTCGCCGCGCTCGCCGCGCTGGTTTCAGCCGCCGCTTTGAAACGCGGCGGCACGAGTTTGGCCAAACCGAAATCGAGAATCTTTACTCGTTCGTCGGTGGTGATGAAGATGTTTTCGGGTTTCAGATCACGATGGACGAGGCCGCGTTCGTGCGCCGCCGCCAGCCCGCGCGCGATTTGCAAGGCGAACTCAACTGCTTTGCGGGGCGGCAGCGGGCCGCGTTTGAGCCAGGTGCGCAGCGTTTCGCCCGCGAGCAATTCCGACACGAGATAGGGCACGGTTTCGTGCGTGCCGACATCGTGCAGTGTGAGGATGTTCGGATGGTTGAGCATGCCGACGGCACGCGCTTCCTGCTCGAAGCGGCGCAAGCGTTCGTCATCGCGCGCCAGCGCGGCGGGCAAGACCTTGACGGCGACCTTGCGCCCCAGCCGTGTGTCCTGCGCGGCGTAAACTTCGCCCATGCCGCCCGCGCCGACAAACGCGAGCAATTCGTAATGGCCGAGCCGCTGGCCGATGCGCAAGCCCTGCGGCTGGGCGCTGACCAACTGCGCCGCGTCGCGCATGGCGGGCGCGGCAATGAAATCGCCCACCGACTGTTCCGCCGCCAACATGGCTTCGATCTCGCGGCGCAACTCGGCGTCACCGGCGCAAGCCTGCGCGAGAAACGCGGCGCGCGGCGCGGCTGACAAGGCGCTCGCCGCTTCGTAAAGATTGCCGATTTGTTCCCAGCGTTCAGGCGTCATGCAATTTCCTTCTTACGAGCGCGGCAGGCGTTTGAGCAAGCGGCAAGCCCAAAGACAGAGCGCCACAGCGGCAAGCGTGAGGACAATATAAAAAGGGTCTTTTGCCAAAGCAGGGCCTTCTTCGATAACGCGCCAGATGTGAGCCACGACAATCAGGCCGAACACTGCGCCCGTGGTGATGAGATAAGCCTTCATATCTTTTTCGTTATTTCCGACTTGTGTCACACGACTTGATTCAACTCACGGTACAACCACAGCCGCGCCAGTTTCCAATCGCGTTGCACGGTGCGCAGCGAAACCTTGAGCGCCTCGGCGGATTCCTCTTCGCTCAGGCCGCCGAAATAACGCAACTCGACGACCTGGGCCTGGCGCGGATTGAGCGCCGCCAAGCGCGTCAGCGCGTCATCCAACGCCAGCAAATCGGCGCCGCGTTCGGGCGCGACGGCCAACGCTTCGTCGAGCGAAACCTGTTGCGCGCCGCCGCCCCGTTTAAGGTTCTGCCGTGAACGCGCGAAATCCACCAGAATGCGCCGCATCAATTGCGCCGAGACGGCGAAAAAGTGCGCGCGGTTTTGCCAGCGCACCTGACTCGAATCAATCAGCCGCAAATAGGCTTCGTTGACCAGCGCCGTCGTTTGCAAGGTATGGCCGGGCCGCTGCCGCCGCAAATGCCGCGCCGCCACCTGCCGCAATTCCGCGTAAACCAACGGCATCAATTGGGCGAGCGCGGCCTCATCGCCTGCGCCCCAGGCGAGCAAGAGTTGGGTGATTTGTGGTGACGTAGACTTTTCCATTGGCAATTCACAAGACGTTCATTCTAGCCGCACGTTCACAGCTTTTTCTGCGAGTGAGAAAAAAACTTTCCGCGCGTGGCGGGTTTTGCCGCCAGATTCCGTCTCATGTGGGTGAGGGCGGCAAGCGGCTGTCCCGGCAGAATCTCAAACGTATCATCAAGTCGTCGTCTCAAATAGGAAAAAGGATATGAAAAGCAAGAGTTTCAATTGGTTGGCGGTTGTCTTCACGGTTTTAATTGCGGCGTTCACGCTGCAAGCCCAAAGCCTCAACACCCTGCGCGGGCAAATCGTTGACGAAACCGGCGCGCTCATTCCCGGCGCGGTCGTGACGCTGACGGGCGCGAATGGCAAGCCGCTCACCGCGACGGCCAACGCCGTGGGCGAATTCGCGCTGCCCAATCTGGCGGCGGGCGTTTATGCGCTGCGCGTGGCGGCGGAAGGCTTTCAGCCCTTCGCGCAAAAGGCCGTGAATGTGCCGCTCGCGGGCGGGCCGTTGAAAATCACGCTGGCGATTGCCGCGATGAACATCGTCGAGGAAGTCAAAGCCGAGGAAACCGGCGCCTCAGTCGAGCCGGATCAAAACCTGAGCGCCGTCGTCCTGGGCGAAGATTTCATCAAGACGCTGCCCGACAACGAAGACGACCTCAAACAACAGCTCGAAGCGTTGGCCGGTCCGGGGGCAGGCCAGGGCGCGCAGATCATGATTGACGGCTTTAGCGGCGGACGGCTGCCGCCGCGCGATGCGATCCTGCAAATTCGCGTCAACCAGAACCCTTACGCCGCCGAATTCGCGCAATCGGGTTTTGGCCGCATCGAAATCATCACCAAGCCGGGTAACGACAAATGGCGCGGCAGTGCGAGCTACAACCTGCGCAATTCGGGGCTGGATGCGCGCAACGCCTTTGCCCGCGTCAAACCCGAAGTCGCGCAAAACCGCTATTCGTTCAACCTGAGCGGCGCGTTGATTCCGAAAAAGATGTCCTTCTTCGCCAACATCGAACGGCGCGGTTTGGAAGGCAGCAGCGCGGTCAACGCCACGACGCTCGACGGCGTCTTCGTCGCCAACGTGCCCGCGCCCAACACCAGCACGTCGTTCAATCTGCGCACGGATTACCTGTTGAATCAGCGCAACACGCTCAACGTCAGTTACAACCTCTTTCGCAACGACAGCCAGAATCGTGAATTCGCCGTGCGCTTTGGCGGCGGCGGGCCGGGCGGTGGTGGGCCGGGTGGCGGCGGAGGCGGTTTTGGCGGCGGCGGCTTGGCGGTGAGCGGCAATTACATCTTGCCCGAACGCGGCACAAATGCCGTGAACAACAACCAGACCTTGCAAATCGGCGAGACTTACATCGTCAACAGCAACCTGCTCAACGAGGCGCGTTTGCGCTTCCAGCACGAAAGCGGTTCGGCGCAACCGGTCACGCCCAGTCAGGTTGCCATCAATGTGCTCGACGCCTTCAACGGCGGCGGCTCGACGGTGTCGAACACGACGCGCGGCAACAATCTCGAATTTCAAAACTACCTGACCTGGACGCGCAAACGGCACACCCTCAAAGGCGGCGTGCAGTTTCAATACGAGACCAATCACAACGAAGACGCCAGCAATTTTAACGGCACCTTCACTTTCTCAAGTCTCGATCAGTATCGCCGCGTGCTGGCGGGCGAAACCCTAAGCGGGCTGGCGGCGGCGCGTTATCAATACACGGTCAATCGCGGCGCGACGTTGCTGGCTTACAACCGTTATGAAGCCGCCTGGTTTGTGCAGGACGACTTCCGCGTCAAACCCACGCTCACGCTCTCGTTCGGCTTGCGCCACGAGTTTCAGCAGTATTTGCAGGACAAAAACAATCTGGCGCCGCGCTTCGGCCTGGCCTGGTCGCCTTTCAAAGACCGTAAGACGACGGTGCGCGTGGGCGGCGGCGTCTTCTATACACGCCTCAACGGCAGCCTTTATGAAAACACTTTGCGTTACGACGGCGTGCGCCAACAGAGCATCGTCATTCAAAACCCGTCGTACCCCGACCCCTTTGCGGGCGACGCGGCGTTGCGTATCACCAACACGATCACGCGCACGCTGGAATCGAACCTGCGCGCGCCTTACACGGTCAATCTTTCCGCCGCCATCGAACGCCAATTGCCCAAAGGGCTGACGGGTTCGCTGACCTATATTTACAC
Source organism: Acidobacteriota bacterium (assembly GCA_016196035.1). Taxonomy (NCBI): domain Bacteria; kingdom Pseudomonadati; phylum Acidobacteriota; species Acidobacteriota bacterium. The sequence goes on from JACPYM010000111.1 coordinate 47,641, forward strand.
GCGCGGCCTGCACCAGTTCCGCACGCGCAATATCAATGCGCCTTTCACCGACGCGGACGGCGCCGTGACGCGCCCACTCGGCGATGTCGGCAACATTTACGAACTGGAATCATCGGCGCGTTCGCAATACCACGGCCTGCAATTCCGTTTGGATCGCCGCCTGGGGCGCAACTTCAACGTGTTTAGCAATTACTCGCTCTCGTTCAGCCGCAGCGATGCTGACGGCGCCAGCGCGCTGCCCGCGAACAATTACGACCTGCTCAACGAATGGGCGCGCGCGGCCAACGACCGCCGCCACACCATCTTTGTGGGTGGGCGCGTCTCGCTGCCTTACGGTCTGAGCCTTTCGCCGTTCGTGTCAGCTTCGTCGGGCGCGCCTTACACGATCACGACGGGCAGCGACGACAACGGCGACACGTCTTTCAATGACCGCCCGCTCGGCCTGGGCCGCAACACGGCGCAAGGCCCCGGCAATTTCAACGTGAACATGAACGTCAGCAAAACCTTCAGCTTCGGCGCGCGCAAAGACACGAACGGGCAGGCCGCGCAAGGCGGCGGCGGCTTTGGTGGTGGGGGCGGCGGACGCGGCGGGTTCGGCGGCCCCGGTGGTTTTGGCGGCCCCGGTGGTGGCGGTAACGAAGGCAGCGGACGATTCAACGTGCAGTTGACGGCGCAAATCTCAAACCTGCTCAACCGCGTCAACTACGGGCAATTCAGCGGCGTGCTGAGTTCGCCTTACTTCGGCTTGCCCAGCAGCGCGAGCGCCGCGCGGCAATTGGAACTCGGCGTGCGCTTCAGCTTTTAGCTCAGTTAGCCGAAGCCTGTGCGCAATTCGACCAGCGTATAGATACGCGGATGACGCAAGTGCCGCACTGATTCGCGGCTATGAAGGGCAGGCGGCGAGTTTGTATTTCGAGGTGTTCAGTTTGCATTTGCAGCAACAGCGCGACGATTTCGCCTTTACGACGCGGTCGAAACGTCCGCCGGGCGATGTGATCAACTGTTTGCTGTCTTATCTGTACGCGCTCGGCCAACGAGGCCCGATGAGTGTTCGCCTTGCTGCTGTTGACTTGATACATAAGAACTGTTATCAGATGCTAGTTCACTATGAGGTCTACAGTATCCACTGTTGAAGAAGCCCTAAGCCAAACGGGCGTGACGATAGCCTCCTTGCAGGACGCGGAGAAACGCGCCCTGGATGAGCGGGGCTATCTCCTGCTGCCAGGAATTATTGACGCCACTTGGTTGGGGCAGATGCGCGCGGCGTTTGAGGCGATTGCGGCGTTTGAACGCCAAGGTGTTAGCGGCAAAGAAACTGGTACGCGCCATCCGGGCGATTTGCTGAACCGCGACCGAGCTTTTCTGGACGTTTGCTCGCAACCCAAAGTGTTGGCCGCCGCGCATCAAGTGCTGAGGCGCTCTTTCCGATTGACCCAATGCGCGGGGCGCGATCCGCTGCCGGGGTTTGGCCAGCAAGGTTTGCACACCGATTGGATGCCGCGTGCGCCGCACGAACCGTTTTACGTCGTGACTGCCATCTGGCTGTTGGATGATTTCACTGCCAGCAATGGCGCGACACGGGTCGTGCCGGGCACGCATCTGCTGAAAGGCGGTGAGCCAAAAAACCTGGCGGATCCGGCGGCGCATCACCCGGCGGAATTGCGCGTGACGGCTGCGGCAGGCGCGGTGCTGGTTTTCAACGGCCACCTCTGGCACAGCGGTACGCGCAATGACAGCACGCGCTCGCGCCGGGCTGTGCAATGTGTCTTTCATGCGCGCGAGACCGTTCCGCCCTTTACGCAGCCGTTACACAATCAGCCGACGGAATTGCCGCCCGCCGTGCGCTACCTGCTTGGTTGTTGAACGGATCCCAAGCAGCGGGACAGTACCGCGCGCGTCAGCCAGCGGCGTGTCACATCTGGCGCACTGGGTCAACGGCGTAGTGCTCCGCTTGCTGACGCGCGCGGTACTGTCCCGCTGCTACACGCTCTTCCGTACACGCCACTGAAAACACTCCCCTGCCAAAGTGCGGTTAGCGCTTGCCAAAAACCGGCCTCGTCGCCATGCTCGCCGTGGCTGGCGGCGCCGCGCTCCCCGCGCAAATTCCCGCGCCGCCTGAAACGCAGGAGAAAAAGACCATGACGTTAGCTGAAGTCTGTGTGCGTCGCCCCGTCTTTGCGACGATGCTGGTGCTGTTTCTGGTCGTGCTGGGCGTGTTTTCGTTTATGGATTTGGGCGTAGACCTCTTCCCCAAAGCCGACCCGCCTATCGTCAACGTGCGCATCAAACTGCCCGGCGCAAGCCCCGATGAAGTGACCAGCCAAATCGTGCTGCCAGTCGAAGAACAAATCAGCAGCGTCAGCGGTCTGGATGAATTGGAAATCTGGTCAATGGATGGGCTGGCGCGCATCACCTGTCGCTTCGCCCTCGACCGCAAGATGGAGGATGCCGCACAGGACGTGCGCGAAAAGGTCGCGCTGGCGATGGGCAAGCTGCCGCCCAATACACAACCGCCCGTCATCACCAAAGCCGATCCCGAATCCGACCCGATCATCACGCTGGTCGTGGGCGGCCCGCGCAATTTGCGCGAGATTACCGAAATCGCCGACAAGCAGATCAAACGCACGCTGCAAACCGTGGACGGCGTCGCCGCGATTGACATCGTGGGCGGGCGCGACCGCGAGATTCAAATCCTGCTGGACGCCGAAAAACTCAACAGCCATCGCATCACCGTCAATCAGGTCGCGCGCGCGCTGCAAAACGAAAATATCGAAGCGCCCGGCGGCAGGTTGTATCAAGGCACGGAAGAACTGGCCGTGCGCACGATGGGCCGTTTCGACGTGGTACGCGAATTCAGCGATCTGATCGTCTCAAGCACGAGCAGCGCGCCGATCAAGGTCTCCGATTTGGGTCACGTCGAAGACATCTTTGCCGAGCCGCGCAGCTTCGCCAGACTCGACGGCAAACCGGCGGTCACGTTGCAAATCCGGCGGCAGGCCGGTACTAACACCGTCAAAGTCGTGGACGCCTTGCGCGAGAAACTCGACAAGCTGCGTCCGACCTTGCCCAACGATCTGACGATCAATGTCATCAGCGATCAATCGCAATTCATACGCGCTTCGATTGCCGCGTTGCAGGAACATCTGCTGCTGGGCAGTTTGCTGGCGAGCCTGATTATTCTGCTGTTCATCCGCAACTGGCGCGCGGTGCTGATTTCGTCGCTGGCGATTCCGGCTTCGATCATCGCCACCTTCACGCTGATGCGTATCGCGGGGTTCACGCTCAACAACATGACGCTGCTGGCATTGACGCTGGCGGTCGGCATCGTGATTGATGACGCGATTGTGGTGCTCGAAAACATCTTCCGCCATCTTGAAGAATTGCATCGCTCGCCCATGCAGGCCGCGATCGAAGGCACGAAAGAAGTCGCCTTGGCCGTGACCGCGACGACGCTTTCGCTGGTCGTGATCTTCGTGCCCATCGCGTTTATGACTGGTTACGCGCAACGCTATTTGAATGCTTTCGGCTGGACGATGACCTGCGCGATTATGGTTTCGTTGCTGGTGTCATTCACGCTGACGCCAATGCTGGCCGCGCGCTTTTTGCGCCGCGACGCCAGCGAAGTGAAGCTCTCGAAGCAGACGGCGCTCTTCACCTGGTTCGAGCACCACTATGAACGTATGCTCAACTGGTCGCTCGATCATCCCTGGGTGATCCTGGGTTTGAGCGTGCTGGTTTTCGCCACGACCTTCCCGCTCAACCGCATGGTCGGGCGCGATTTCATCCCCAGCGATGATCAGGGCGAATTCACCATTCACGTGGATTTGCCCGAAGGCCTGTCGCTCGCGGGCCTGAACAAATTTGTAAACGACATCGAACCGAAGTTGCAGCAGTTGCCCGAACTCAATCACTTGCTGACGCTCTCCAGCGAGCGGCTCAATCACGTCCATTTCACGCCCAACCTGATTGACCTCGACAAACGCAGACTCAGCAGCCAAGAAGTTGGGGCTATTGCGCGCAAAATCTTCGAGCAGGTGCCCCAGGCGCGTCACAAAATTGCGTACCCCTCGGCCCTGGGCGGTGGCGAATCGCTGGGCTTCCCGATTCAGGTGCAATTGCTTGGCCCCGAACTGGACAAACTGGGCGAGCTGGCGCGGCAGGCGGGCGATGAAATCCGCGCCCTGCCGGGCATCGTCAGTTCCGAACCGTCGTTCTTTTTCGCCAGCCCCGAATTGCGCGTGACGCTTGATCGCGCGCGCGCCGCCGAACTGGGCGTGCGCGCCAACGATGTCGCCAGCGCCGTGCGCCTGCTGATGAGCGGCGAAGACGAGATCACGACCTACCGCGAAGCCGGCGAACAATATCCGGTCAAAATCATGCTCGACGAAAAACAGCGCAGCGACCGCGAGATTCTTTCGCGGCTGATGGTGCCGTCGTCCAAGCTCGAACAAGTACGCATTGACAACGTCGCCGGCATCGCGCGCGGGTTGGGACCGTCGCGCATCAACCGTTTCAACCGCCAATACAACATCCCCATCTTCGTCGCCAACGCGCCCAGCAAGCCGATGAACGAAGCGGTCAAAGACATCACGCAGGCGATGACGAAACTAAACTTTCCGCCGGGCTATCGCTACTTTTTCGGCGGCAACGTCAAAGCGCTGGACGAGACGACGAGCAATCTGATCATGGCCTTTCTGCTCGCCATCGTGTTTATGTACATGGTGCTGGCGGCGCAATTCGAAAGCTTCACGCACCCGTTCATCATCCTGCTGGCGCTGCCGTTAAGCGTGCCCTTTGCGCTGTTGTCGCTCTATCTGACGGGCCGCACACTGAATCTGTGGAGCACGCTGGGCGTCTTGCTGTTGCTGGGCATCGTCAAAAAGAACGCGATTTTGCAAGTGGATTACACCAACCACCTGCGCGCCGAAGGGCTGTCGGTGCGCGACGCGATTCTGCAAGCCGACCGCGCGCGCTTGCGCCCGATTCTGATGACGACGTTCTCGATCATCGCGGGCCTGATTCCGACGGCCTTTGGCAGCGGCGCGGGCAGCGCGCAACGTTCGGCCATCGCCGTCACGATCATCGGCGGACAGTTGTTCTGTCTGTTGCTGACGCTGTTGCTGACGCCGGTCGCCTATGAGTTGCTGGATCGTTGGAGTCCACGGCTGTTGCGCGTGCGGCAGTGGCGTTGGAAGGCGCTCGTCAAAGGCGCGAGCGAAAAGCCGAACGGATAAACGGTACCGCGCGCGTGAGCAAGCGGAGCCTGAGCTGCCGCACCAGTGCGCCAAACTTGACGCTCCGCTTGCTCACGCGCGCGGTACCGTATCGCTGCACGTTTTTCTCCAAACATTGAAGCGAAATCATGACAACAGAAACAATCGCAATCATTGGCGGCACGGGCGACCAGGGTCGCGGCCTGGCGCTGCGCTGGGCCAAAGCCGGTTATGCCATCATCATCGGCTCACGTGACGCCGCGCGCGCGGCTGCGGCGGCGGAAGAGATGCGCGCCGAACTCGGCGGCGTGCCGAACATCACCGGCTTAGCCAATGCCGAAGCCGCCGCGCAAGCCGCCATCGTCGTCTTGGCCGTGCCTTTCGCCGCACAAACGCCTACGCTCAAAGGCATCGTGCAGAGCCTGCAGCCCGGCACGTTGCTCGTGGATGTCACCGTGCCGCTCGAACCGGCGGTGGGCGGCAAGCCGACGCGGGTGTTGGGCGTGTGGGCCGGTTCCGCTGCTGAACAAACCGCCGAACTCGCGCCCGCCGGGGTCGAAGTCGTCGCGGCCTTTCACAATGTTGGCGCGGATGCGCTCAGCGCTCTCGCACACGAGGTCGAATGCGACATCCTCGTGTGTGGCGACAAGAAAGATGCCAAATTGCGTTTACGTCCGCTGGTCGAAGCCATTCCCGGTTGCCGCTATGTTGACGCGGGGGTGCTCGCCAATGCGCGCATCGTCGAAGCCATGACCGCGCTGCTCATCGGCGTCAACATTCGCTACAAAACGCACACCGGCATTCGCGTGACCGGGTTGCCCGCCTGAGCAGGGCTTTCGCAAAGTCCTCAAACCATCCGCCAAAGACCTTTGACTGACTCCCGCTTCCTGACTCCTGATTCCTGCTAGACCGGTTTGCAATTGCGTTTACGGGAGCGCGTTGGGCCGGGACAGTACCGCGCGCGTGAGCAAGCGGCGCGTCAAGTTTACGCCGTTGGCTGAACCGCCCAGGCTCCGCTTGCTGACGCGCGCGGTACTGTCCCGCTGCGCAACTTTTCCCATCCACCGATGTGAAAACCGATCTAAATTGAAAATCAGCCAGTATTTTCAGTTGAGCAGGAATCAGCAACCGGGCATCAGGAGTCAGTCGAGCCGTTCGAGTGCTCTCGCCGGCGACTTTGCAAAAGCCCCTCCCAGCCTGAGTCAACACCCAGCCCGCACATTGCATTTGCCTCAAGCCGCAGAGAATAATGCTGCCCGACCGTGACCGTCGGCAAACTGTGCTTCTTTCGCGTCGCCCTCTCCTGCTTCAGACTCACTGCTAGCATTCAAGGAATTCGTGATGAACAAAATCTTGCAACGCGGGCGTTGGCTCGCGCTCTTACTTTCCCTGTTACTCACCACGGTCGTGGCACAACCGGAAAAACTTTCCGCCGAATTGCAGGTGCTGGCAGAGGCCGAACGCGCCTTTGCCAGGCTGTGTGTCGCGCAAGGCGTGCGCGCCTCGTTTATGGCGTTCTTCGCGCCCGACGCCATCAATTTCCAGCCCGGCCCGGTCAACGCGCAAGAGGCCTTAGCCAAACGCCCTGCGCCCACGGGGCCGCTGCCCACCACGTTGGATTGGCGGCCCGTGTGGGGTGCGCTTTCGGCGGCGGGCGATATGGGCTGCAACACCGGCCCTTACACAGTGACCGACAACACGCCTGCCCAGCGCCCCACCCAACACGGGTTATTTTTTTCGGTCTGGAAGAAACAATCCGACGGAAGCTGGAAAGTCGCGGTGGACATCGGCACGCCTACGCTCACAGCCGTGACGCCGCTGCAAACGCCGTATCAACGGATTGGCAACCGCAAGGTCGTGGCAACGAAACGCGAACCAGCCGCCGCCGCCACTTTACAGTCGGTTGAATCCGAATTTTTGCAGGCCTTACAGCAGGATGGGCTGGTGACGGCGTATTTGAATCACGTGAGCGCCGATGCCCGCTTGCACCGCACCGGCAAATTGCCCGCCGTCGGCAAAGAGGCGATCCGCCAGTCGCTGAGTGAAAAGCCACTGGCACTGACGTTCTCGATTCTGAAAACCGATCTGGCGCGCTCCGGCGATTTCGGCTGGACGCTGGGCAAATATGAATTGAAGGACAAGCCGGGCACGGTTGCCGAAACGGGCCACTTTGTGCACGTCTGGCAACGCAATGAAAAAGGCGTGTGGAAATTGTTGGCGGACATCACCAACCCGCTGCCGACACCAAAGCCATGAAGGTGACATTCGCTGTTTGCGCGTTAGAAGAAAAATCACGACGGGGGCTGCCAGCGTGCTGACGCACCCGTCGTGAACAACTTCGGTCGCTTATTATTTGCCGACGATCAGCAAGGTAAATGTGCCTGGCTTCATGCTGCGTTGGGGCGGCTTACCCGGCTCAGTCGCGGGTGTCTCTTGATATTCAACCGCAGGCAAAAAGACCTTCTTGGTCTTCGGATCGAAGGCCATCGTCTTCGCGCTCGGTTGGGTTTTGACTGCGCCGGCATCTTCGTAGCTGTCCGCCGACTTCTCGTGGAAGATGTTCAAGGTGCCGGAGCCGCACGAAAAGAAGATCAGCTTGGCTTGCGGATCGAAGCCAGCGTAATCCACCCCCGCAGCGATGGGGAAGCTGTTGATGACTTTCCCCGTGACCGCGTCCATTACCACCATTTTCGGCTCAGTGCGGCAACCGATAAACAGGCGTTTCGTTTTCGCGTCGTAAGCCAGACCCGTCGGAACTTTCGCCACGCCGATGGGAAAGCGCTTTTTCACTTCCAGCGACTGCGGATCGAAGGCGACGACCTCCGCCGTGTCTTCGCTGTTGACATAGATCGTGCCATCGGCAGCAATCACCGCCTGTTCGCCGTCGCCCGCGAGTTTCACCGTCCCGACCACAGCACCAGTGGCCGCATCAATCGCGGTGATGTCGTGCGTGCCGTGATTGTTGGTGAAAACGCGCTTTGAACCCGGGTCGTAGTAAATGCCATCCGGCCCTTTGCCCACGTCAATTTTTTTGATGAGTTGCAGCGTGGCCGGATCGAACATCGAGACCTTGTGTTCCCGGCCATTGCTGGTGAAGCCGTGTTTGAAGGCCGTGGCAATCGCAATCCCGTGGACGCCTGGCGTATCGGGGATCGCGCCGACGAACTTGCCAGTATCGGCATCCACCACTTCAACCTGGGTCGCGTGCGAAACGTAAATCCGCCGCGCGGCGTTGTCCAACGTCACGTAATCAAACCCGCCCACACCCGGCAGCGGATAATGCCCAACCACCTTGTAGCCGCTCGCGCCCTGCAACAGCAGCGCGGCGGAAAAGAAACCGGCCAATGCGTTTTTCATACTTACTCTCCTCTTTGAATTGCCAAAACTACTGTTGCCACAAGCGCGGCGGGCGCTTGCCTCTCAACCTCCGCAACGATTTATGCGCCCGTGAGGAATGGCAAGCTTACCGGGTAATGATAAGATAGTGATTGGCCACCAAGCTAACACACCAGCCGCAAATCTGTTATTCAAAACGTAGCACTGAGACATGCGCCGCAAAAAAGAAAGGTGCTCCTTCTGGCAAAGGAGCACCTTCAAATGAGACACAGGACTAAGTACGTTCAAGCATAAAGCAGCAGTCTTCATTCGACGTGAGCGCGACGTTACCACTGCCTTAAATTCAAAACACGTAGCGCACGCCCAGTTGTCCCTGACGCGGCCCGCCGAAGCGGTCAGTGCCCGGCGCGAAGGTTGGAATCAACGCCGTGTTGTTCGTGAACGGCAAGCGCGTGATCGGATTGAGTGCCGCTTGCGGCGCGCCGAAGGTAGTTTCGCCATCGCCGTTGAACCGTTTGTTGCTCGCCCGCGTCAGGTTGAAGCCTTCGATAGACAAGACCAGGCGGCGGTTTTCGCCCAGCCGGAATTCCTTGATCAGCCGCATATCTCAATCGAAGAAACCCGGTTGCAGGAACGCTATTCGATTGGCGACGTAGCCGTTGATGACCGGGCGGTCATTGACGGTGTTGCCGTCGTTTTGCGTGTCGGCGCCGACGACGGCCTTGACCGGATAGCCATTGCGCGCAAACACCAGCGTGCTGATGGTGAAGCCATGACCCAGATCATAAATCACATTCAGATTGCCGTTGTTGCGAATGTCGTTTTTGGCCCAGGCCGCGTCGCGTTTCAAATCGAAGGTGTTGAGCGCTGGCTGGCGATTGAAGTCGCGCGCGTTCGAATCGTCATCGCGGTTGAACGAGTGCGTGTAGTTAAAGCCAAATTGTATGCGCGGCTCATGCGGCGCAGCACGTTGATCGAGAAGCCGCCGTAGCCGGAATGCGCGACGGACTTGTTCAGGTTGATCTGCCCCAGCGTCGCATCGGGCCGCGCGACTTTCGGCGTGAACGTTTTTCCTGTGGCCGAATCAATGAAGATCGCTTGCCCCGTTGTCGCGTTGAAGCCGGACGCCTGCACCAGCACGCCTTTTGAATCATAGGCCGGATAGACCGGCAGGCCGTTCGACAGCGTCACCGGCGCAAACAGGTTGGTGTCCAGGCGGCGTTGCAGATTCCACGTCGAGTTGCGCACGAAGCCGAGCGTGACTTTGGTGTGCTTGTCAATTTGCCGTTCGATAGCCAGCGCCACTTGCCCGGAGCGCGGGTTGCGAAAGTCTGGATCGAAGGCATAGAGGCTGTTGATCGGCGTCTTCACGTCCGCCGGAAGCTGCGCAATCGCATTCGGGACTTTCAGGAATTTGAGGATCGAGTTGTCGGTGTTGGTATCCAGCACGACTGTGTTCAAGCCGTTGTCAGTGAACACGCGCTGCATCAGATATGACGGCGTGCGCGAATCGAACAGCCCACCGGACAGGCGCAGCACGGTCGTGCCCTTGCCGCCGACATTCCATGCCAGCCCCAGCCGCGGCTGCCACATCTTCAAATCATTCGGAATCGTGCGCGTGATCGGTTCGTCGGGGTTCGGCGTCGTGGGTTGCGGATTGACCTGCCCGTCCCAGCGCAGCCCGGCGGTGACGGTCAGGTCGCGGTGCAGCTTGATCGAAGCGGTGAAGAAGGCCGCGTACTCGCGCTGCGTGCCCTTGTATTGCCCCTGCGTGCCGTTGGCGGCGACGGATTGCTGGTAACGCGAAATCTTCGTGTTGTCGCCCGCTAGCGCGGCCAGGTAATCGGACAAGGTTTTGAAGGTGTACTGCCCGCCGTAGTTGGTCTCGCGCTGTTGCTTGCCGGGACTGAAGTTGAAATCAACGCCGGTCTTGATGGTGTGATTGCCGTGCGTCCAGGTCAGATTGTCGAGCACCTCGATGCGTGTCGCGTTGTATCGGCGCTGGAGTTTTTCCAGTTAATAGCACTCGTCACCGACCGCCGCGCCTGGAGTGCTGGTGAAACTCGCTTACGGTAGTTAGCCATCAAATCTTACTTTGATTTAACAGCGCCTTAGCTCCGAATTTAGGTCGGGCCGCCATGCTACCGCTTCTAAACCTCTGTCCGAACCGGCCCGGCAAGCGCGGGCCAAGGGCAATTTCAGAATCAAAGCAAAAGGAGCTTTTTATGTTGAACCATCTGCAAGCGCGCTTAGGGCTGCTCACACTGCTGGTGTTGCTGAGCCAGCCACTCAGCGGCTTCGCGCAAAGCGATGCGCGCATTGGCGGCGCCGTGAAAGATCAAACCGGCGCGGTCGTGCCGAACGCCACCGTCACCGTCAAAAACACCCGCACAGGTGAAGTGCGCACGACAACCAGCAATGGTGAAGGGGTCTTCCTCGTCCCCGCACTCAAACCTTCCGTCTACAGCGTGACGGTGACTGTCGCGGGCTTCGCCAAGACCGAGTACACCAACATTGAATTGGTCGTCGGTCAGGCGCTCAATCTGGAGACCGAATTGAAACCGGTCGGCGCGACTGAAACCATTAACGTGACAGCAGGCGAAGAAGCCGCGCTCGACACCTCCTCGGCGCGCATGGGCGCGAACGTCAACGAGACCGAGGTCAAGAGTCTGCCGCTCAATGGCCGTCAGTTGTCACAGCTTTATCTGCAAGCGCCCGGTTCGGTCAACAGCGGTTCGGGTACCTTCGGCGACATTCGTTTTTCGGGGCGCGCCGTCAATCAGAATGCGATTCGCTACGACGGCGTCGAAGGTTCGGCCATCATTGACGCTTCGCCGGGAAACTTGAATGGCGAGATTCCATCGCCCTTCCGCTTGCAAGCTTCGCTGGAGAACGTGCAGGAATTCCGCGTGGATTCCAACAGCTATCCGGCGGAATTCGGCACGGGCACGGGCGGGCAAGTTAGCGTCGTGACCAAATCGGGCGGCAATCAGTTCCACGGTTCGGTGTTTGAATATCTGCGCAATGACGCGCTGGATGCGCGCAACTGGTTCGACCGCGCCACCAAATCGCCGCTCAAGCTGAATCAGTTCGGCGCTTCGTTCGGCGGCCCGATCATCAAGGACAAGTTCTTTTTCTTCGGCAGCTATGAAGGCTATCGCCTGCGTTCGGGCATCAACTTCGTCGAAGCCGTGCCTTCGACCGCGGCTTGCGCGCGCGCGGTGGCTGCCGTTGCGCCGCTTTGTTTGGCGGCCTTTCGCGGCGCGGGTGCGGTGATTCTGCCGGGCGTATCCAAAGACCCGGACTTCGAGATTGCACAGTTGCAGGCCAGCAACCCGGTGAATGAAAACGCCGGGGCGCTACGGCTCGATTACAAGATCAGCGACCGGCAATCGGTTTACGTGCGCTTCTTCCGCGATCAGGGCGACAACAATCAGCCGCAGAACGTGTCGGGCAGCCGCGCCAGCGTCAAGGCCGTGCCGCAAAACGGCGTATTGGCTTATCAGTCCACGCTCGGTCAAAACAAGATCAACGAATTCAAGTTTGGTTATAACAGCGCCTACACGCGCACGTCCGGCTTTGCGCCCGTCGTCAACGGCATTGACCTGGCGGCCATCACCATCAACCTGAGCGGCAGCGTCGCCAATACGGGCGTCGCCGGGCAAGGCGCTTCATCGGGCATCACGGTGCCGGGCGGGCTGGTGCGCGCCAATTCGGCGACCAACGGACGCGGTCAGCCGTACACACCCTACACGCTGAACTTTGTGGATTCGTTGAGTTGGCTGCGCGGCAATCACAACCTCAAGTTCGGTGGCGAACTGCGTCTAGTGCGCCTTTACACCGACCGGCTCGGCGGCACGACCTACACTTTCTCCAACCTGGCCGGCTTTTTGGCGAACACCGCCGCTTCGATCCAATACCTGGGCGATGTGAGCGCGCCGAGCGCCTTCAACCTCACCACCAATGGGGGCGCGACGGGCGACCGCTACGCCAAGCAGGAGTATTACATCGGCTACGCACAGGACGAGTGGAAGATCAGGCCGAATCTGTCGGTGAACTATGGCTTGCGTTACGAATACTATTCGCCCTTGCGTGAAGACAAGAACCGGCAAGTGGTGCTGGATGTGAACAAAGGCATCCTCAAACCGAGCGACTCGTCAATTTATCAGTCGAACAAGACCAACTTCGCGCCGCGCCTGTCGCTGGCCTGGACGCCGAACGCCAATGGCAGCGGCGGCTTCAAATCATTCTGGGGCGGCGGGCGCACAGTGGTGCGCGCCGGTTTCGGCATCAACTACGGGCCGGGCCAGACCGAAGACCAGATTCAACCGATTGAGTCCGACCGCGTCAGCTCGACGCTGAGCAACGTCACGAATGCCTTCCCGGCGAACATCCCGCAGATTGTCGCCAACTTTGCGGCCAATCCGAATAACCGGGCCTATCAACCGCGCGCCTACGACTTTGAGAATTACAAAGTGCCGGAGCGCATTTACAGCTACACCGTTTCGATGCAGCAGGAACTGCCGTACAAGCTGGCGTTGACGCTGGCCTACGTAGGCTCGCAAGGACGCAATCTGTTTTTGCGCAGCGTGACCAACCAGATCATCGGCGTGCGCACGAACGTAAACCCAACAGCGAGCGCCATCGTCATTCGCCAATTCTCCATCGTGACCGAAGGCGCGGCGGGCACGAATCCCACCGTGCTCAATCCGTATGCGGAAGTTGACATCAAACGCAGCGGCGGGCACGACAGCTACAACGCCTTGCAAGCCGCGCTGGCGCGCCGTTTCAACACGGGCGTCACGCTTAACGCGCAATACACCTTCGGCAAGAGCTATGGCAACACCGCTGGCTCGAACGAAGCGTTGACGGCGGCGAACAACGCGCGCCAGACCAAAGACTTTGATTACGACATCGGCTACAACAACTTTGACGTGCGCCACACGTTCAATGTCAGCGCCATTTACGCCCTGCCCTTCTTCGCCAAAGCCAGCGGGCTGAGCAAGACGTTGCTGGGCGGTTGGGAAGTCGGCACGATCCTGAACGCGCGTTCGGGCTTGCCGATTGACGTGCGCGTCACGCGGCCCGATGTGGTTTATGTGGACGCGGCGGGCGTGGTCTTCCAAACCCCGGCGGCGGGCCGCACGGCGGTCATCAACACGCCGGGCGGCGGGGCTTCGCGCAACGTGCGGCGGCCTGATTTGATCGCGGGCGTCAATCCCTTTCTGAATCAAGACCGCACGATTCTGAACCCGGCAGCCTTTGCGATTCCAAAGCCGGGCACCTTTGGCAACCTGGTGCGCAACCAACTGCACGGCCCGCAATTCGTGCAGCAGGATTTGATCGTGGCCAAAAAGTTCGCGCTTACCGAGAAGACCAATGTCGAGTTCCGCACCGAAGTCTTCAACATCTTCAATGTGTCGAACTTCGCCAACCCGCCCGCGACCTTACCCAACGTGTTGGGCAACGGCACGAACCAACTGCAACCGGGCCAGCCCTTCACGGCGGCGGCGGCGGGCACCTTTGGCATCGTCAACCGCACCGTCGAACGCACCGTGGGTTTGGGCGCGAACCGGCAGATTCAATTCGCCTTGCGTTTGAATTTCTAACTGGGAGTTACAGTACCTCTTGGATAACTGGGCTGGTGCGCGGTAACGTTTCACCAGCCTTTTTTATTGAAGCCGGCTGTTGTGCCGAATCGCAGCGCTGGCAATGGTGGTGAATGTTTGCGTCATTCTCACAGGCAAGTTTGATTCGGCAAGCAGTTGGCGAATACACTCCGGTTTCTGTTTCTGTGCCGTGGCAATTTCGCGCGCAGCCAACCGGCTGAGGAAAGGCTAAGGCACGCTGACCGGATTGGTTCGAAGTTCATGGCACTGGCACGCGCGCCAGCTTGAAGTGCCAGCTTCGTGCGCTAACGAGGAGACCTTTCATGAAACCGAGTGAGTCCTTTGAGCAGCAATTGATGGCCAGCCGGCGTTGGCGTGGAAATGCACCTGGCGCAACGGAGGCGCTGTTGGCGGCGGCCTTGCTGCTGGGTGGTTGCCATTCGGGCAGTGACAATGCGCCTGCGCCGGTGAATTCGTCACCGCTCCACGTCAAGCCGCTGGCTTTCAACGAACTAAACGACTCAGAGGAATTCAACGCCTCTGGCGTAGTGCCGCTGGATGAAGGGCGCTTTCTCTTTTGCGACAATCATCAATCCGACGCGCTGTTTGAACTGAACTTGACCGCCGACGGGAAACAGCAAGGGGCCTTGATCCGGCGGCCCTTGCAAGGATTGAATGACGATGCGGTTGACGACCTTGAGGGCATGACAATGGCCGAAGAGAACGGGCGGCGCTTTGTCTTTGTGGCTTCCTCGCTTTCGCTCAAGAAGGCCCTCAAGAATTTACAGGACAAACCGACCCGCGTGGCCACGGACGGATTGTTGCGCGTCACGGTCAATCAGGATCACGGCCTCAGCACCGAAAACGTGCCGGGCTTTCGGGCTTGGTTGATCGAACACAACCCCGAGTTGGCCGAGGCAGCCAAGCTTTCGCCCAACAGCGACGGGCTGAATATCGAAGGGCTGGCTTGGGATCGCCAGCGGCACGCGCTACTCTTCGGCGTGCGTTCGCCCGTGCCAGCGGGCAAGTTGCTGGTGCTGGCGGTTAAGGTCAAAGATTTAGCGGGCGCCTGGACAACCGGCAATCTGGAAATGCTGCCCACGATTCGCCTGACACCGCCGCCCATGCCAAAGCCGGAGAAAGAAGAACAAGGCATTCGCAGCTTGGAATACATCGCGGCGCTGAATGCGTATCTGGTCATCCTGGGCAAATCCAACGACGATTCGTCGGCACCGTTTACGCTCTGCACCTGGGATGGCTTGCCCGAAGGAACGCTGCGGCCACTGCCGGTGACGTTCAGCAAAAAGATGAAACCCGAAGGCGTGACAGCGGGGACGGTGGGTGGCCAACCCGTCTTGCTTTTCGTGGACGACGGCGGCGGTTACCAGACGCTGCCGCTGGACGCGTTGCCAAAAATGAATGACAAGCCAAAAGCATAGAACCATGCATGACAAAATACGCGTGCTGATCCTCTGCACGGGCAATTCCGCGCGCAGCCAGATGGCCGAAGGCCTGTTGCGCGCCCTCGCTCACCAACGCTTTGAAGTTCACAGTGCTGGCACCAACGCCAGCGCTGTGCGCCCCGAAGCGATTCAAGTCATGCGCGAAATCGGCCTTGATATTTCCGGCCACCGCTCGAAAAACGTGGACGAATTTGCCGGACAGAAGTTTGATTACGTGATCACCGTCTGCGACCACGCCAACGAAGTCTGTCCGGTGTTCCCCGGCCAGACCCAGCGCCTCCATCACAGCTTTGAAGACCCGCCCGGCACCGGCGACGACGCGTACCGGCTGAACATTTTCCGGCGGGTGCGCGATGAAATTCGCATGTGGCTAAAAGAGTTTATCAAGCAGGCCAGCTAGCTGGCCTGCTTGATAAACTGGCCATTGCGTATTCGAAGTGGCCGACCAGGCGTGCCGTGCGAGTAGAACAATTTGCCAAATCCTCCCACCCACTCGCTTCGCGTACACTGCATTGAAATCCTCCCTCCTAAAGCGGTTTGCAATTGCGTTTATGGAATCGTGTTGTGCCGGGACGGTACCGCGCGCGTGAGCAAGCGGCGCGCCAAGCTTCCGCCCTTGGCCGAGTCGCACAGGCTCCGCTTGCTCACGCGCGCGGTACCGTCCCGCTGCGCGGCTTTTCCTATACACTGATATGAAAACCGATCTAGTACCGCCGCCGGAAATGGTTCAACCCCCTAACAACTGGTCATGTAAACCTAATGTGCAAACAACCAGTCGAATGCCGTTATCAGATGCTGCGTCTTACCAAAGCGGCTGTCCTCTAGGTCAGCAACCAAAACCCTGAAAATCTTGCTGCTGGTTTTCTGCGTGGCGTGTGGGCGTGTGGCGGACACAGTTTTTTTGCAATTCATCCCTATACAGCCAATTCGTTCATTGACAGCTTGCACCCGCCGATAGTAAAAGACGCCTCTGATAACGTTATCAGGTTTTCCCCATGTCCAAACATTCAACCAAGCTGCAAGCCGTCAAGATCAACGGCCACCCGACCATGGTGGACATCGCCAAGCGTTTGGGCGTGGCGCCGATGACGGTCTCACGCGTCATCAATGAGAGCGGCTATGTCAGCGCGGCCATGCGCGCCAAGGTGCTCAAAGCCGTCGAAGAACTCAACTACCGCCCCAATGTGCTGGCGCGCAGTCTGAAGCGGCAACGCACACAGGTCGTGGGCATCCTGCTGCCGGACATCGCTAATCCCTTTTCGGCGGAACTGGTGCGCGGCGTGCAGGAGGTCTTGCTGGCGCGCGGCTATTCGTCGTTGATCGGGACATCCGAACGTAGCACCCAACGCGAACAAGCCGAGTTACGCGCCCTGCTCGACTTGCGCGCCGACGGCATCATCGTGGCGACGCGCGAAACCAAGAAAGGCAACGATTACCTGCTGCGGCTGACTGAAAATCGCTTGCCGCTGGTCGTGGTGGGCCGCACGCTCAATCACCCGCACGTAGACCACGTGACCGCCGATCACTGGCGCGGCGCGTATGAGGCCGTCGAGCATTTGATTGCCTTAGGCCATCGGCGCATCGGCTTTGTGGGCGTGCAACCGATCAACGGCGCGGGGCTGCGGCGTTATCAAGGTTATCTCGACGCGCTGCGCGAGCATGAATTGAACATTGACGAAAAGCTGATCGTCGGCCCCGCCGGGCAATCGGGGCCGGGGTACTCAACCCAAGATGACGGCTATGCTGGGATGAAACGCCTGTTGCAATTGAAGCTGCCATTGAAGGCGCGCCCGACAGCGGTTTTCGCCCGCAACGATTTCACGGCGATGGGCGCGATGGGTGCGATTCGCGATGCCGGGCTGAAGGTGCCGCACGATGTGGCGATGGTGGGCTTCGACAATGTGCCGCTGGCCGCGTACACCGCGCCGCCGTTGACCACGGTGGATCAACCGACGGCTGAACAGGGCCGCCGCGCCGCCAGCTTGTTATTGGAGCGCATCGAAGGCGACAAAGCCTGCGAACGCCGGGAAGTCTGTCTCGAATGCCATTTGGTCATTCGAGAATCCACGCAACCAACTAAGACCAAGAGCTAACCGCGCACATCTGGCAACGCGGCAGTTCTGCTGGAAGCGCTGTGATAACGTTATCACAACACCCTGGAGGAGCCGTCAACGATGCTCGAAGCGAAACGCGCCGCCACAACCAGCACGGGTGAAGCCGCCTTCAAGCTGCGCCATCTGCGT
The DNA here is from genome assembly GCA_016196035.1 of Acidobacteriota bacterium. Classification (NCBI taxonomy): domain Bacteria; kingdom Pseudomonadati; phylum Acidobacteriota; species Acidobacteriota bacterium. Next base: position 65,505 of record JACPYM010000111.1, read on the forward strand.
TGGTGGATCATCGGGTTGGTCTTTCTGGCGACGCTCATCAATTACATTGACCGGCTGACCGTCTCGGTGTTGGCGCCCGTCATTACGGCGGATTTGCACCTGAGCAATTTGCAATACGCCAGTCTGGGCACCTGGTTTTTGCTGGCGTATACGATCAGCCAGGGATTGTCAGGGCGGATGTATGACCGCATCGGCACGCGGCGCGGCTTTGCGCTTTCGATTACGGTCTGGTCGGTCGCGGCGATGTTGCACGCCTTGGCGCGCGGGTTGGGCAGCCTGAGCATCTTTCGCTTCCTGCTCGGTTTGGGTGAAGCGGGTAATTGGCCCGGCGCGGCCAAAACCGTCGCGGAGTGGTTCCCCGTGCGTGAGCGCGCCTTTGGGATGGCGATTTTCAACAGCGGCGCAGCGCTGGGGTCGGTGATTGCGCCGCCGCTGATTGTGTGGCTGCAACTCGCGTATGGCTGGCAAACGACGTTTCTGCTCACGGGCACGCTCGGCTTTCTCTGGCTGGCGTTGTGGTTGGCGATTTATCAGACGCCGGACAAGCAGCGTTGGCTGAGCCGCGCAGAACACGAACTCATTCGCGCGGGACAAGCAGAAGTAAGCGCAAAGAAAGCTGCCCCCAGTTGGCGCGCGTTATTGCAATACCGCCAAGTCTGGGCGTTGGTGCTGGGTCGCCTGTTGGTTGATCCGGTGTGGTGGTTGTACATCACCTGGTTGCCGCTCTTTTTGCATCAGGTGCACGGCTTCGATTTGAAAAAGATCGGCCTGTTCGCGTGGGTGCCGTATGTCGCGGCGGATGCGGGTAGCTTGCTCGGTGGCTTTACGTCGGGCTGGTTGATCAAGCGCGGCTGGTCGGTGCATGCGGCGCGGCGCGCGACGATCATCTTTGCAGCCTTGTTGATGCCCGCCGGAATTCTGGCCGCGCGCACGCCTGACCCGCTGGCGGCGCTGGCGCTGATTGCCGTCGTGCTCTTCGGCTTTCAATTCTGGATCAACAATGTGCAAACGCTGCCGAGCGATTTCTTTCCCGACAGCGCCGTGGCTTCGGTCGCAGGCCTGGGTGGCGTGGGCGCGGGGCTGGGCAGCATGGTTTTCACCCTGGGCACGGGCTGGGTGGTAGATCACTTTTCGTATACGCCAGTGCTGACGGCGGCGGGCTTGCTCGCGCCGTTGGGCACGCTGGTTTTGCTGGGATTGGCTGGGAAGATCGAGCCGCTACGGCTTTCCGCAGGCAAGTAGACGGCGAACGTTTGACACCCGCGAAGAGACGAAGAACACGAAGAAGAAAAAGAGTGTCAGGCAGACGGCCTGCTTCCCCACTCCTCCACTTCTTCGTGCCCTTCGTTTGCGGCGTACTGAGAAGGCTTTTTCACTGAATCATTGCGGTAGGAGATGACATGCAGAATTTGATTGATTTGACAGGCAAGGTCGCGCTGGTGACCGGCGCGGGGTAGGGCATTGGCCGCGCGACGGCGGTGACGCTGGCGGCGCAGGGCGCGGCGGTGGCGTTGAATTACCAGCGCAATGAAGCGGGCGCGGCGGCAGCGCAGCAGGAAATCATGGCGGCGGGCGGACGCGCCATCAGCGTGCAAGCCGACGTGACCAAGGCGGCTGATGTCAAAGCGTTGGTGATGCGCACGGTTGCCGAACTCGGCCCCGTTGACATTCTCGTCAACAACGCCGGTTCGCTGGTCGAACGCTTGCGCCTGCTGGAATTGACCGAAGAGCGCTGGGATGAAGTGATTAACCTGAACCTGAAAAGCGCGTTTCTCTGCGCCCGGGCGGTGGCCGCCGCGATGATCGAACGCCAGACGGGCGCGATCATCAACGTGACTTCCATCGCGGGCCGCAACGGCGGCGCGCTCGGTTCGATTCATTATTCGACGGCCAAAGGCGGGATGATCGCTTTCACCAAAGGCTTGGCGAAAGAACTGGCGCCGCACGGCATTCGCGTCAATGCCGTCTCGCCGGGCGTGATCGCGACGCCGTTTCACGAACACTTTTCGACACCGGAAGCGATGCAAAACTATGCCGCCGCGATTCCGCTGGGCCGCGTGGGCCAACCGGTCGAAGTCGCGCAAACCATCGCTTACCTGGCCTCTGAGGCCGCCAGTTTTCTGTGCGGCGAAACCATCGAAATCAACGGCGGCATGTTGATGCTCTAACGCAATGCCCACAGCGGGCGCGTTTCGTTGAAAACCAGGGCTGCGCCGCGTATCGTGCAACGCACGCACAAACCCAAAAAAGTTGAATGGTCTGTCATTCAACACGCGCGTCACAACTCATATTCATTTGGTTGGGATTGGCCCAAACCAAGTCCAAATTCTCATTGGAGGTCACAGTCATGCTAGGCACAAGAAATTTTGGTTTGCGGAACATCCTATTGGCAGTCTTCGCGTTGCTGCTGGCGTTGCCGCTGGCAGCCGTCGCGCAAGTCACCACCGCCACGATTGTCGGCACCATCACCGACCAGAGCGGCGCCAATCTGCCGGGCGCACAGGTTACCGCGCGCAATGCCGATACGGGTCTCACGCGCACCGTAAGCTCCAACGAGACTGGCGCCTACCGGCTGGAATTTCTCCCGGTGGGCAATTACGTGCTTGAGGTCACCGCGAACGGCTTAAAGAAGGCCAGCCAAAGCGGCATCGTTTTGCAGGTCAACGACACCGCCCGCGTGGATGTCTCCCTCACTGTTGGGCAAGTCAGCGAGACTGTCACCATCACCGAGGCAGTGCCCGCGATCAATACCAGCACTGCCGAGATTGGGCGTACCATCCAATCCGCCGAGATTACCAATCTGCCGCTGGTTGAGCGCAACGTTTACGCGCTGCTCGACCTGACGCCTGGCGTGCAATCCAACAACAACGGCGTCGCCTCTGCCTCCACGGGCACCAATTCGCTCATCCTGGGCTTTCCCGAACAGCGCACGCTGATCAATGGCGGGACGGATGGCGGCACCGGCTCGGTGAATTACTATCTCGACGGCGGCAGCAACATGACCAACCTGCGCAACACAGGCAACGTGTTGCCCAACCCGGATGCCATCCAGGAATTCCGCGTGCAGACTAACAGCTACAACGCGGAGTATGGCCGCTTCGCTAGCGGCATCATCAACGTCCTGACCAAATCGGGCACCAACAAGTTGCGCGGCTCGCTGTTTGAATTCGTGCGCAACACTGTCTTCAACGCCAATGACTATGCCTCGCAACTGGCGCGTTCGCCTTTTCATCGCAACCAGTTCGGCGGCACCCTCGGCGGCCCGATCAAGCGCGATAAGACTTTCTTTTTCTTTTCGTATTCGGGCTTGCGCCAGACGACGAGCACCTTTCTGAACAACGCCATCGTGCCCACCGACCTGGAACGGGTCGGCAATTTCAGCGCTTCGGCGACCAAGCCTACCGACCCCGCGACGGGCGCGACGTTTGTCTGCAACGGCGTCAGCGGCGTCATCTGCCCCAACCGGCTCGATCCGGTGGCGGTGAAGATCATCAACAACTACATTCCTCTTTCAAACATCGCGGGCAGCAAGTGGCAGGGCAATGTGCCCAGTCCGTTTGACACCAACGAATATCTGGGGAAGCTGGATCATCAACTCAACGCGGCGCACCGCTTGACCTTCAATTACTTCACGACAGCCGGAACCAATACCGTGAAGGCGGGCAGCGGCAACTTGCCCTGGGCGAGTCAGCAATTCAATTGGCGGCAGCACAACCTCAACCTCAGCGACGTTTGGATCATCAGCCCCAACAAGATCAACCAAGCGTGGATAACGTACACCCGCAATTTTGGCGGTCGCTTGAATTTACCTCAGACCTCGCTGGGCGATCTGGGTTCGGCGTTCACGATCCAGGGCACGCCGTCGCTACCGCAGATCACCGTCAGCGGTTTCTTCACGCTGACCAATTCCATCGGCGGCCCGACCGCGGGCACGAATTTCTATTCTGTGCGCGACGTGTTCAGTTGGAACAAGGGCAACCACTCGCTCAAGTTTGGCGGCGAGCTTTCGCTCAACAAAGACATACAGCAAACGCTGCTCAACAATTACGGTGTCTTCACCTTTAGCAACGTCGTGACCCGGAACGCGCTGGCCGATTTTCTGATCGGCATTCCCAGCGCGATCACGCAGGACGCGCCCGTCACCGGTTACACCAACACCTGGTACACGGCGCTTTTCGCGCAGGATGATTTTCGCGTCCACCAGCGCCTGACGCTCAACCTGGGGCTGCGTTGGGATGTGCAGACGCCGCCGACCGATCCTTACGATCGCGTCGTCAACTATGTCCCCGGCAAAAAATCCACGGCCAATGCGCTCGCCCCGGTGGGCGCCTTGTTTTACGGTGACGAAGGCGTCGAACGCGGCGGCATTCCGGTGAGTTACAAACACGTTTCTCCGCGCATCGGTTTTGCGTGGGATTTATTCGGCAATGGCAAGACTTCGGTGCGTGGCGGGTTCGGCATCTTTTACGGCAGCATTTCGGGCAATGAATGGAACACGATGACCAACACCCAGCCGTTTGCCACGCGGCTGACGTTCACCAACACCAGTCCAAGGACAAACGCGCAAGGCGTGCCGCAGGGCGCCTCGCTCAGCAACCCCTACAACGCTTTCGTCGGCGGCAATCCTTTCCCGTACCGAGGAACCTTTGTGAACGGCGGCGGCGTGACCGCCGTTGCGTCAGATTTCGCGTGGCCGCGCACGTACCAGATGAACCTTTCGCTTGAGCGCCAACTCACCAAAGACCTGGCCGTAAAAGCGGCGTATGTCGGCACGCTGAGCAGCAAGTTACCCTTTGGCCGGGACGTAAATTACCCGGTAGTGAATGCCACCGCCACGAATGCCGGTGCGAATATCCTCGCCCGGCGGCCCAATCCGCTCTATGGCGCGGTCATCGAGATCAATTCTGACCAGACCGCTTCGTATCACGGATTGCAACTGAGGAGCGACATGCGTATGAGCAAGCACATCAGCTTCAATGCCTTTTATACGTTCAGCAAAACGCTCAGCAGCGTGCAGTTGCACAACAATACGACGCAGGGGTTGGCCCAGAACTACAGCAAGCTCTTCCTGGATCGCGGTCGCGCTGATACCGATCAGCGGCATGTGTTCAGCATGAGCTTGAACTACCAGCCCGATTACTACAGCGGCAATAACGTGATCGTGCGCAATATCCTCAACGGCTGGAGCATCTCGCCCATCATCAAGCTGCGCAGCGGCCTGCCCTTCACCATCACCAACGGCAATGTGGACGCCAACCTGGACGGCGTCGTCAACACCGACCGCGCGCAATTGATCGGCGATCCGCATATTGATCACCCCACGGCGGCGCAGTGGTTCAACACCGCCGCCTTTGTTCAGAACAAGGTCGTGACCGGGGTCGCCACCGACGGCAACTCGCCGCGCAACCTGCTCGACGCGCCGGGCTATCGCACGGTTGACCTGGCGCTCTCGCGCGACTTCAGTTTGAGCGAACGCTTCAAGCTGCGCTTCCGCGCCGAGGGCACCAATGCCTTCAACATGGTGAGCCTCGGACAACCGGGCGCCGCCGTGCCTTCGGGCGCGACCTCCACCACCTTTGGCGTGATCAGCACGGCCAACTCGATGCGCAAACTGCAATTCGGTTTGCGCCTGACTTTCTGAGACCGGTTGGCGGTACGGTACCGCGCGCGTGAGCAAGCGGTGCGTCAAGCTTATGCCACCGGCCAAGCCGACCAAACTCCGCTCGCTCACGCGCGCGGCACCGTACCAGCGCTCCGTTTGAGCTGCCATGAAACTCACATCCGCCTTCTTGCTCATTTTGCTCTGCGCGACCGCCGTCAGCGGGCAAACGGCGCTGCGCCTTTACACGCTCAATCCGGACTTGTTGCAAAAAAGCAAAGCGCGCTTGACGCCACAAGACCCCGCGCTGATCGCGTTGCGTAACGAGGCGGACAAGACGCTCAAAACCGCACCGCTGAGCGTCACGCAAAAAGAGCGCACCCCGCCCAGCGGCGACAAACACGATTACCTTTCGCTCGCGCCCTATTGGTGGCCCAACCCGCAAGGCAAAGACGGCTTGCCCTACCTTCGCCGCGATGGCGAAACCAATCCCGACAGCAAACGCGGCACTGACGCCAATGCCATTGGCGCATTGGGCAACGCGGTCGAAGCATTGTCGCTGGCCTATTACTTCACCGGCGAAGCGCGCTACGCCGAACGCGCGGCCTTGTTCATCCGCACCTGGTTTCTCGCTCCGGCGACAAAGATGAACCCGCACTTTCGCTACGCCCAAGCCGTGCTGGGCCACGACGAAGGGCGCGGCGCGGGGCTGATCGAAAGCCGCCATTTCATTCAAATCGTCAACAGCGTTGGGCTGCTCGCGGGTTCAACGGCCTGGACAACCAAAGACCAGCAAGCGCTGGTCGCGTGGTTCCGCGCGTTCGCCAACTGGATGCAAACCAGCGCCAACGGCAAGGACGAAGCCAAGGCCAAGAACAATCACGGCAGTTGGTACGCCGCGCAACTCGCCAGCTTTGCGCTTTTCAGCGGCGACGAAGCGCTGGCGCGCCAAACCGTCGAAGCCGCCAAGTCGCGCATCGCCGCCCAATTTGAACCCGACGGCCAACAGCCCGAAGAGTTGCAACGCACGCGCGGGCTTTGGTATGCGGGCTTCAATCTCGAAGCGCTCTTGCATCTGGCTGAACCCGGTCGGATGCTGGGCGTTGATCTGTACGGCTTCCAAACCAAAGACGGGCGCGGTTTGCAACGCGGCGTTGATTACCTCGCGCCTTATGCCGACCCGGCAACCAAGTGGCCGCATCAACAGATCAACGAACTGGCCAGCGCGCGCCGCGAATTGGCGTATGTTTTGCGCCGCGCGGCGCTGGCGTATCACGAACCGAAATACGAAGAAGCGCTGAACAAACATCTGGCCGGCGAGGTCGCGCAACAACGCTGGCAATTGCTCTGGCCGCAGTGCGCATGGGATGAAGGTGTCATCAAGCCAAAAGGTTGTTTTTGATAAGCCCTGAACCTGAAAGGGCACAATAATGACTCGGTATTTCGCCCTTTCAGGGCTTATCAAATTTCCGGCAAGCAACCAGGGGCGCTGCCCCTGGCTATTGAATTCCGCCCTTTCAGGGCTTGAGGCGGAAGACTTTTCCATCGCAGATAACTTCAAACCGAGAGAACCGTATGCAAACACGATCCCGCTCGTTCTGGCTGCTGACAATCGTTGCCCTGTTTTCAATAACGCAGGCCCAAGACGCGCGCGAAGCCCTCGGCCCCAAAGACCAAGCCGCCAACAACAAAACGCCGCACGTCCTGACACAACTGATGGCGACGAAACCCGCGGCGCTCAAAGCCGAATTGCGCGGCGTGCATCCGCGCGTGTATGTGACCGAAGCCGAGTTGAAAGCCCTGCGCGAACGCGCCCGCACGACGCACCGCGCCACGTGGCAGAGCGTGTTGCGCAACCTGCGCGCCTTGCAACAAGCGCCGCCACCCGCGCCCGCGCAAGCCCGCCGCGCGCAAAATGATGTCGCCATCGCCATTGCCGAGACCGCGCTCGCTTATAAAGTCGAAGGCGATGCGCGCTATCTCGACGCGGCGAAAAAATACATGGATGCCGCCGTCAGCTATGACATCTGGGGCTACGCCAACAACAAACCCAACGTAGACCTGGCCGCCGGGCATCTGCTCTATGGCTTGGGCTGGGGCTACGATTTGCTCTATCACGAGCTGAGCGAGGCCGAACGCGCGCGTTACCGCGACAAGCTCAGCAAACAGGCGCGCTTGCTGTTTGAGTATTACAAACCGAAACCGGGCCGCAGCTATTCGTACAGCCAGAATCACGTCTTCATTCCGCTGGCGGGTTTGGCCGTGACGGCGTATGCGCTTTATGACGAAGTGAGTGACGCACCGCAATGGGCGGCGCTGGCACGCGCGATTTATGACCGCGTGCTGGCGACCTATGCGCCGGACGGGTATTACTACGAGGGGTTTGAGTATTGGATTTTCTCGACGCCCTGGCTGGTGCATTACCTCGATGCGCAGGCGCACGCGACGGGCGAAGACTTATTCGATCAACCAACCATGGCCGGCTTCCGGCAGATGCACCTGTATGTCGCGCATTCGCTGCTGCCGGATGGGCAGTATGTGTTTGATTTTGGCGACGTGTTCGAAGGGCCGTTGACGCGCGCCAAACAGGGCGAAGAATACGCGCGCGCCGTGCCGGGCGGGCGCTTCAACACGAATTACAATTTGCTTTACCGGCTGGCCGCGCGCTTCCGCGATCCTGAAATCCAAGGCGTGGCCGACTGGCTCAAGCAACTCAAGCACTGGAACGCCGAAGAATTTTGGACTTTGCTCTGGCAAGACCCGACGCTCAAAGCCGCGCCAATTGCGCGCTTGCCCAAATCGCACTACTTCCGCGATCACGAAGTCGTTTACTGGCGCAGCGACTGGACGCCGCAAGCCACAGCCTTCGCCTTCAAGTGCGGCCCGCCCGAAGGCCATCACGCCACGGCCTTGCTCAAACAATTTCCCGACTGGCATTTGTCCAGCGGGCACGCGCACCCCGACGCCGCAAGTTTCATCATTTACGCCAACGGCAAAGTGCTGACGGGCGATGCGGGTTACGCGGGCGTGCCGCTGACCGAACATCACAACAGCGTGCTGATTGACGGCAAGGGACAGGCGGCTGAAGGCAAGGGGCACGACGCCTTTGAAGGTTATCCTTACGAACGGCTCGATCAGGTGCGGATTCTTGCGGCGCAGCTGTCGGCCAACAGCGCGCTGATTCGCGCGGATGTGACTGGCGCGTATGCGGCGGGGCTGGGCTTGACTTCGTTCCTGCGCACCTTCCAATTCAGCCAGGGACGTTTTGAAATCACCGATGAACTCAGCGCCAAAGAGCCGCGCGTCTTCACCGCAATGCTGCACGCCGATGAACGCGTCGAAGCGGTCAACGAACGGCAATTCCTGCTGCGCAATGGCGGCGCGGCGTTGCGGGTTGAGGTGCTGACGCGGCAACTCAGCGCGCACAGCGAACCGAATTACCTCACCGCGCCCGGCCCACCAGGTGCAGTTGATAAAGGCGACCGGCAACAACGCGGCGCACGACTAGCCATCGCGAATGCCCGGCCTGTGAACACGGCGCAATTCAAAGTGCGGTTGACGCCGCCGCGTGAAAAGTAGCTAAGAGGCTGTTTGGGAGCGCCCAGGTTGAAATTTACCGCCAGTATTACTTGTCGAATTGCGCCACCCGCACGTCAAAAATGTTGGCGAGTTGCGCGTTAGGCCGCGCCTGGAATTTCACCGTGATGCGCGGCTTCCCTTGCGTCAAGGCGGCAGGCAGCGGGTATTCATAATCAAACAGTTCGCCCGGATGAATGTCGAGCGTTTGGGTGGCGACCTTTTCGCCGTCCACCAAAATATCGAACGCGCGCAGGCGGCCTTCACTGCCGCGGAAGGTGCAAACGAGCGTGAGCGGTTTGTCCCCTGCCGTTTTCAATTCATAACTGAGCCAGCCGTTGCGCGCGCTGCGTCCGCGCTTGCCGTCAAATTCACTGTCAAATAATCCTTCGCCTTGCGGATTGTGCGCGCGTTCGTTTTCCGCGTCGTTGAAATCCACTGCGTCCACGGTTTGCCGTTCGATGGTTTGGCGGCGCGCTTCGACGGTGGCGAGGGCGGCGTGCTGCTTGTCCCATTCAGCAGCCGGAAAAACTTTCCAGTACACGGTGTAGCGCGGTTCAAAGACGCGATAAAAAGGCACCAGCGTCACATCGGTGGGCCGCGCCAGCCCGACCGTTTTGAAAATCAGCGGTGCGCCCGGGATAGGCTGAATCTTGGCGAGCACTTCTTTGACCGTGCCAACGAAGCCCGGCACCTCGATGGGTTTGACGCGGCCCAGCAACGGCGCGCTGGGGCCATAACGGCGCGCGTCATCCAACCCAAGGCGGCCCAAATCACCCGCCAACACAATCGGGCCGTACAACACCGCGAGCATGCTCGGATCATCGGGCATGGCTTCCAAATGCAAGCTCATCGGCAGCGTGAGTTGCACGGTGTCGCCGGTTTTCCAGAGACGTTCGAGCGTGATGTACGCGCCGGGTTTGTCGGTCAGCGGTTGCGGCTTGCCGTTGAGCGTCAGCGTCGCGCCGGTTTGCGCCCAGTTGGGATAGCGCAACTTCAGCGCCAGTTTGACGGGCCGCGCGGCTTTGACTGTCAGGCACGTCGTGTCGTCTTCGGGAAAGTTCGTCTCTTGCCGCAAGCTCAGGCCCTGCTCTTTCCAATTCAGCTCCGAGGCGATAAACAGGTTGACGTACAAAGCACGGTCGTTATGAAAGTAAATCGTGTCGGGATATTTGGCGTGGTTTTCCATCCCCGTGCCGACGCAGCACCAGAAGGAATCATCCGGCGTCGAAAAGGTTTTGAACGCGCCCGGCTTCAGCGGCACGTAATAACAAAAGCCGCCCGTCGCCGGGTCTTGCGAAGCCAGGATGTGGTTGTACAAACCGCGCTCATAAAAATCCATCTTCTCGACTGACGGCTCCCAGGCGAACAGGTGCCGCGTCAGTTTGAGCATGTTGTAGGTGTTGCAGGTCTCGGTGCTTTCCGCGCCCAAGTGTTTGGACGTGGTTTCAGGCGGAAAAAACGATTCGCCATCGCTGTTGCCGCCGATGACGAAGGAGCGTTGATGCGCGACACGCTCCCAAAAGAAACTGGCGATATCGTGGTAGCGTTGTTCGCCCGACAATTCGTAATCGCGCGCCGCGCCGATGGCTTTGGGGATTTGCGTGTTGGCGTGCAAGCCGTTGAGCGGGTCTTCGCCGCGCGCCAGCGGATCGAGCACACGTTTGTGATCGAACTTGCGCGCGAGGCGTTGGTATTCAACGTTGCCGGTGACGGCGTAAAGATTTTCGAGCACTTCCATCATCCCGCCGAATTCAGTTTGCAACGACGCCTGTTGTTGCTCGTCGCTCAGGCGGTCAACGCGCGACTTGACCCAAGCGGCTTGCCGTTGCAGCACGTCGAGCGCTTGCGGGTTGCCGCAATACTGATACACATCCAGCAAGCCTGCCATCATTTTATGGATCGTGTAATAAGGCGCCCAGACGCGCTGGCGTTTTTCGACGCGCTCAAAAAACTCTTCGGGAAAGGCCGACAGATAGCCTGCGGTGTAGCCTTTGGCCGCCAGCGCGCTTTGCACTTTGGCGAGTTCGGCGACGATGCCGTTGGCTTTGGTTTTGAAGCGTTCGTCGCCCGTGCTGGCATACATCAGCGCCAACGCCGACAGGAAATGGCCGATGCTGTGCCCGCGCAATTCGACTTCGGGCGCTTCCCAGCCGCCCAGCGGTTTGGCGTTGGTCGGCAGCCCAGCCGTCACGCGGAACATGTGCAAGAGCCGGTCGCTGTCCAATGCCAGCAGGTATTCCTGATCGCGCAGCATGGCCGCGTGAAACGGGCCAGCGAGCAAACGCACGGCGGTGAGCGGGAACGGCTGCACGGCAGGCGCGACTTTGTCAGCAACCTTGTTGGTGGCTTTGTTCGGAGCCTTTGCCGCAACTTTGGCCGCAGCTTTTTTTGCCGTTTGTGCACTGACTGATTGTGTTACTGTCAGTGCGCCAAGCAACGCAAACAGAATAAACATACGCTTCATTGAAATGCCTCTTTTTGCTGTGCGGTTAAATGTGCTTACAGCTAGTACTTCATCAACCTGAAATTGAGGGACGCCAGAACGGCGGCAACCACCGGCGTAGGGGCAGACCTGCGTGTCTGCCCCGGTCGGGTCAGACGTATTCGGGTGGGTTTGATGCCACCGGGGCAGACACGCAGGTCTGCCCCTACGCCGGTGTATCCCTCGGTTTCAGCTTGATGCAGTACTAGGTGAATTACACAAGGAGAATAAAATGATGGTTCACCACAATCCGTCTCATTACAAGCTGTCCCGGTTTCAGCGGCAAAGTAACACGCCGTTTAGAGCGCGTGCCAACCGATTCATTACTGCGACGAAAAGAATCCTGGCGGCTCTTTTCTGCCTGGTGCTGAGCGTCAATGTCGCCTATGCGCAAACCGAGCGCGTCTCGATTCGCGTGGATGCCGCCCAGCGCAAAGGGCCGCTCAAACCCATCTGGAGCTGGTTCGGCTATGACGAACCGAATTACACTTACATGAAAGACGGCAAAAAGTTGCTGTCTGAACTCGCCGCGCTCAGCCCTGTGCCGGTGTTCGTCCGCACGCACAATCTGTTGACGACGGGCGACGGCCAGGCGGCGCTCAAATGGGGTTCGACCAACGCTTATACCGAAGACGCCAGCGGCCAGCCGCGCTATGACTGGACGATTGTGGATCGCATCTTCGACACGCTGCTCGAACGCAAGCTGAAGCCGCTGGTCGAGATCGGCTTCATGCCCGAAGCGCTCTCGGTCAAGCCGCAACCCTATCGCCACGCCTGGGCCGTGGATAAAACCTACAACACGATCTTTACCGGCTGGGCGCAGCCGCCACGCGATTACGCCAAATGGTCGGAGTTGGTCTTTGAGTGGGTGCGCCATTGCGTTGCCAAATATGGCCGCGCCGAAGTCGAAAGCTGGTGGTGGGAATTGTGGAACGAGCCGGACATCGGTTACTGGCAAAGCACGCCCGAGGAGTATTTCAAGCTCTACGATTACACGGCGACTGCTGTCAAACGCGCCTTGCCGACCGCGCGCATCGGCGGCCCGCACGTGACGGGGCCGCTCGGCGCACGGACGCAAAAGTTCTTGCGCGACTTTCTCGAACATTGCGCGCGCGGCCAGAATGCGGCGACCGGCCAGACTGGCACGCCGCTCGATTACATCGGCTTTCACGCCAAAGGCGCGCCGCGTGTCGTTGATGCAGCGGGCAAGCCGATACCGGATGGGCAGCCCATCACGAACGGTCACGTGCGCATGGGCATCAACAGTCAACTCAAAGCCATTTCAAACGGCTTCGAGATCGTGGCCGCGTTCCCCGAATTCAAAAACACGCCCATCGTCATTGGCGAATCCGACCCGGAAGGTTGCGCGGCCTGTTCGTCGCGCGTCTATCCGCAAAACGGCTATCGCAACGGCACGATGTATTCCAGCTACACCGCCGCGCAACTGGCGCGCACCTATGAACTGGCCGACCTGCACGGCGTCAATTTGATGGGCGCGGTGACGTGGGCCTTTGAGTTTGAAGACCAGCCCTACTTCGACGGCTTCCGCGATCTGGCGACGAATGGGATAGACAAGCCTGTGCTGAATGTTTTCAGGATGCTGGGCCTGATGAGTGATAAGACGGGCGGCGAGCGTTTGGCGGTGGAAAGCAGCGGCGCGCTAAAACTCGAAACCATCCGCGACACCGGCGTGCGCGGCAATCCCGAAATCAATGCGCTCGCCAGTCGGCAGCCCCGCGCCGTTTCGGTTTTAGTTTGGAACTATCACGATGACGATTTGCCCGCGCCCGCCAGCGAAATCGAATTGACGATCACGGGCCTGCCCAACGCTCAACCGCGTTTGCAGCATTACCGCATTGACGCCACGCACAGCAACGCTTACGAGGCCTGGAAACGCCTGGATTCGCCCGCGCAGCCCACGCCCGCGCAGTACCGCCAGCTTGAACGTGCCGGACAGTTGGAGTTATTGCAAGCGCCCGCACGATTGCGCGCCGCCAATGGCAGCGTCACATTGAAATTCAGCCTGCCACGGCAAGGGGTGTCGTTGTTGCGGTTAATTTGGTAATTGCCGATGCAGTACGCGGAGTCACCAAGTCGCTTATATGTTCGACAAGCTACTAGCTTGTCGAAGCCCCGGCTGCTGGCCCAGTGGTTCAACGGCCACACTTCGACAAGCTGGCAGCTTGTCGAACATACAAGTCGTTACTGCTCCCTGTACTGCACGAAAGAGCGCCTCACCCACTCGGTGATGCCTATTTCTATTCATGCCGCAACGCCACCAGCGGATCAACCTGTGTGGCGCGGCGCGCGGGCAGATAACACGCCAACAATGTAACCAACGTCAACAAACAGGCGATGCCCGCAAAGGTAAGCGGATCGGTGGCGCTGACGCCAAACAGCACACTCTTCATCAAGCGCGTCAACACCAGCGCCGCAGCCAAGCCCAGCCCCACGCCGATGAGCGTCAATGCCAGACCCTGACTGATGACCAGCTTCAACACGTCGCCCTTTTGCGCGCCCAACGCCATACGCACGCCGATTTCGTGCGTGCGTTGCGCGACCGCATAAGACATCACGCCGTAAATGCCGATGGCCGCGAGCACCAGCGCCAGCAAGCCAAAGCCGCCCAAAATCGAAGCCACCATGCGTGCTGGCAACAGCGGCAAGCTCAGCTTGTCAACCAACGTGTTGGCAGCCACGGGCAGGTAAGGATCGAGTTGCTGAATTTCGCGGCGCGCGGCGGCCAACAACGCCGGCAAATCGCCCGCCGTGCGCACGACCACGCTGGTCGAACCGGTTTGAGATTGCCACATGGGACGGCTGACATACGGGCGCGGCTCTTCGCTCAACCCAGCGTATTTGCCGTCTTCGACGATGCCGACGATCGGGGCTTTGGGAGCGTCGGGTCTGCCCAGGCTGATTTGTTTGCCCAGCGCGTTTTCGCCGGGAAAGAAACGCCGCGCAAAGCTTTCGTTGATAACCGCCACGGGCGCGGCTTGCTCATCGTCTTGCACGGTGAATTCGCGGCCCTGCAACAGGCGCGTGCCCATTGCCTGAAAATAGCCGGGACTGACCAGGCTGAACATCGCGCCCTGCACGCGCGCGTTGCGTTCGGGCACTTGTCCGTCGAGATAAACCGCCGTGCGGGAAAAATGCAGATCAACCGGTAGGATGTCGGCCAACCCTACGGCCTGCACGCCCGGCAAGGTGCGCACGCGTTCGAGCAGGCGTTTCTGAAACTCTTTGCGTTGCGCGCCGTCATAACCTTGCAAGCGCAGATCAAACGACAATTCGCCCGCGTGCTGCGGTTCGTAACCCAGCTTGAGTGTGTTGGCCTGTTGTAAGGCGCGCACCATCAAGCCGCCACCCACCAGCAAAATCAGCGACAACGCGACCTGCAAAACGAGCAGACTGCTTTTCAGCCAAGCTTTGCGGGGCGTGCGCCACTGGCTGTTAAACGCGCCTTCGTCTTTCAACGCAGGCACCAAATCGCCTTGCGTCGCTTGCCAGGCGGGCAACAAACCAAACAACACACCCGTCGCCAGCGCGAGCAAGAAGGTGAACAGGTACACGCGATAATCCACCTGAATGGCGAGCACGACGGGGACGTTCGGCGGCAATTTGATGGCCTTCACCAAATTCACCAGCCAGAGCGCGGGGAAGATTCCCAACAAACCACCGCCCAGCGCCAGCAACAAACTTTCGGTCAGCAGTTGCCGCACCAACCGGAAGCGGCTCGCGCCCAGCGCCAACCGCACGGCGATCTCGCGCCGCCGCTCCGCCGCGCGCGCCAGCAACAGGTTCGCCAGATTGATGCACGCCAACAACAACACCATCCCCACCACCGCCATCAACAGGCCGACGAAGCCCAGCAACGAGCCGCGCATCATGTTGCCGAACAAACCGGGCGGCGAAAGCGTGATGCGCTTGCCCGCGTTGTCATCGGGATATTCGCGTTCGAGTTGCGCGGCCAGCAGGTCGAGCGCCGTTTGCGCTTGCGCGCTGCTCACACCGGGTTTGAGGCGGCCTTGCACAAACGCGATTTCCGCGCCGCGCTTGTCCAGCAGGTTGCTGCCCACATCAACTTGCGCCTGCATCGCCAGCGGAAACCACAACTCCGCCGCCGCCGCGATTTCGGTGCCGAGGAAGCCCGGCGCGGCGACGCCGATGATCGTGTAGCGGCGGCCATTCGCAATCAGTTCCTTGCCGATCACGTCAGACGCGCCGCCGAAACTTTGTTGCCAATAACGATGGCTGATCACCACCACCGGATGCGCGCCCGGCGTCAGGTCATCCTCGGCGGCGATGAAGCGTCCTAAGGTCGGCTGTACACCCAGAGCCGCAAAATAATTGCCCGACACCTCGTAGCCCCACTGCCTTTCGTTGATGCCATCGTGGCTCAGGCTGAGCGGCGTGATGCGATAGGCGATGAGATCAGCAAACACGTCGTTCCGGTCGCGCAGGTCCTTGTAATTCGGATAGGAGAAGTTGGAGAACATGCCGCGGCTTTCGCCCACGCTGTTGAGCGCCACCAATTGTCCGGGCTGTTGAATCGGCAAGGGCCGCAACAGCAGCGTATTGATCAAACTGAAAATCGCCGTATTCGCCCCCATGCCCAACGCCAGCGACAGCAGCGCCACCAGTGTGAAACCCGGTCTTTTGACCAACATGCGCAGGCCATACCGCAAATCTTGCATCATCTCATCCTCCCATCGTTTCGGTTGCAGCCACAACGCATCAGCCAACGCGCCCGCGCTGTGCCATAGCAACGACAGTTTGTGTTTCGTATCCAGCTTGTCCCATTGGGTAAGCTGTTGTTCGCGCCACTGCAATTCCGCTTCCCACTCCTGCCGCCAATCCGCCCGTAGTCGTTGCGGCACGAGCAGGCCGATGAATTGAACGAGGCGACGTGTCGTAGTCATAGATTCGCTTTTTTCCGAACCGTACATTGACTTCCTTCGGCACGGCTTGCTAGCTTTGCGGTAAAGCGTAAAGGAGTACGACATGCAAACCAGCAAGCTTTCCAGCAAAAGTCAGGTCACGTTGCCCAAAGAAGTTCGCGCGGCGCTCAGGGCCAAGCCGGGTGATGTCATTGCCTACGAGATCGAAGACAACGTGGTTTATCTCAAACGGGTCGAACCCTTCGACGCGGCTTTTCATAAAGCGTTGACCCATACGCTCAACGAATGGGCCAGCGCCGAAGACGAGGAGGCTTTCCGTGACCTCTAAAAAAGCCGCGCCGCCACGACCTGCCGCCCAACGCCAGCCGCCGCCGCTGGCACAATGGGAAGTCGTCATCGTGCCGTTTCCATTCAGCAATCAACCCGGCACGAAACGCCGTCCCGCACTGGTCTTGAGTGAGAGTCGCTTCAACCGACAGGGGCACGTCGTGCTGGCGATGATTACGACCACCGGACATCAGCCGTGGCCGGGCGATGTCACGGTCGGCGATCTCAAGGCTGCGGGGTTAACGGCGCCTTGTCTGGTGCGCTTAAAACTTTTCACGCTCGACCAACGGTTGATTGTCAAAAAGATCGGTCATCTGGCGGCCACCGACCGCCAACAAGTCAGCCGCCAATTGCAAACTTACCTGCCGTGGTAATCCAGCCCCAGCGCGCAGTTGTTCGCCTCCATTCGCCCTCCCGCTCCTGCCGCCAAGCGGCGCACCAATGGCGCGGCACAATAACACCGAGCAGGCGAATCAGCCCGCGCCAGAAACGAACGCGCGTTGTTATTGTCGAAGCAAGCATAGCGTTCATTCGTGCCGCAAAGCGCGCAGCGGGTCAATCTGCGTGGCACGACGCGCCGGGACGTAACACGCCAGTAACGCCACGCCCGCCAACAGCAAGGCGACAAAACCAAAGGTCAACGGGTCGGTCGTGCCTACTTGATACAACATCGCCTGCACCAGGCGGGTCAGTGACACTGCCGCCAGCAAGCCCAAGGCGATGCCAAGAGCGGTGAGTTGCAAGCCTTGTTGGATGACCAGGCTGAGCACGTTTTTTCGCTCCGCGCCCAGGGCCATGCGAATGCCGATCTCGCGCGTGCGGCGGCTGACGGTGTAAGACATCACGCCGTACAAGCCAATGCCAGCCAGCAACAGCGCCGTCAGGCCAAACAGGCTGGTCAGCGTCGAAGCCATGCGGGCCGCCGCAATCGAATCCTTCACTTCGTCATTGAGCGTCGTTGGCGCGATTATTGCCACTTGGGCATTGAGCGCCAGCGCCGCTTTGCGCACGGCGGGCCAGACCGCCAGCGGTTCGAGCTTCGTGCGCACAACCACGCGGGCAAAGGTTCCGCTGGGACGTTGCAGCAGCGGCAAATCGAGATGCGGGAAAGACGCTTCGGTCAACTCGTGCAAGCGGTGATCGCGCGTCACGCCGATGATTTCCAGCCACGCTTGCCCGCGCACGCCCAGGCTGAGCCTTTTGCCCAAGGGGTTTTGGTTTGGGAAATAGGTGCGCGCCAGGGTTTCGTTGACGATGACGACGCCGGGCGCGTTGGCGTTGTCGCGTTCAGTAAAGCCGCGCCCGGCGACGAGCGGGATGCCCAGCAATTCGTGATAGCCCGGCCCGACCCCTGTGTAATCAAACGCCAGATTTTCGCCAGGCTTCTGCTGCCAGCCTTCGATCACCACTGAGGTTTTGGCGATGCTGTTGCTGAAAGGCGTAATCGTCGCGATGGTTGCTGACGCGACACCGGGCAATGACTTCACGCGCTCAGCCACTTGCATGAAGTATTGCGTATTGCGCTCGTCCACTACACGCTTGCCCGCTTCGTCAGTGGCCGCCGCATAAGCCGTGCGCGGCAGTTCGAGCGGCACAATCAGCAGATTCTCGCTGCGGAAACCGGGATCAATCGCAAAGCGGCGTTGCAGGCTTCTGACCAGCAAACCTGCGCCGACCAAAAGCACCAACGCCAGCGCGACCTGCACGACCACCAACGCATTGCGCACGTTCCAGCGGCGTTCGTGTCGCGCGGCGCTGGCGTCCGCATCTTTCAGCGCCGGGGTCAGATCGGCCCGCGCACTTTGCCAGGCTGGCACCAAGCCGAAGAGCACACCTGACACAATTGCAATCAGTGCCGTGAAGCCCAGCACGCGCCCATCCAGGCTGCCGCCTAAAGCTGAACGGTCAAGCTCGAACCCCGGCTGAAAGGCGAAGAGCAACTGATATAACCACGGCGCAAACAACAGCCCCACACTTGCGCCAAGCAGCGCCAGCAGCAAACTTTCGCTGAGCAGTTGCCGCACGATGCGCCAGCGATGCGCGCCCAATGCCAGCCGGACGGCAATTTCCTTGCGGCGGCTGGCCGCGCGCGCCAACAACAGGTTGGCGACGTTCGCGCACGCCAGCACCAGCAACAACGCGACCACCGCCAGCAATAACTTGAGCGTCTCGCCCAACTGCCGCCGCAACGATGAGATGCCCTGCCCGCCCGCTTCCAGCAGAATGCGCTTTTCGTTGAAGGGCAGCTTGCGTTCGCTCTCCGTCGTATTCGCCAGCCAGACGCGCCGCGCCGTCAGGTCAAAACCGGCTTGGGCCGCGGTCAGCGTGACGCTGGGTTTCAACCGTCCCAGCAAGCGCAACCACGCGCCTTTGCGCTCAAAGTTCGAGGTCGTCGCGCCCAGCAATTGCCGCCGCATCATCAACGGCGCCCAAACTTCAGCGGTTCCTTCCAACCGCATCCCGGTGAATCCGGCAGGCGCGATGCCGATAATCGTGTACGTCGCGCCGTTCAGTTGCAGCGTCTGCCCCAGCACATCGGGCTTGCCGCCCAAGCGGTGTTGCCAGCAACTGTGACTGATGACGGCGACCGGATGCGCGTCTTCGTTCCGATTGTCTTCAGCCTGGATAACGCGGCCTTGCGCGGCGGCTACGCCCAGCACATCAAAATAATTGCCCGAGACCAGTTCGACATTCAGTTTGTCGGCTTGTTCGCCGGCACCGAGTTTGGCGCTCACCTGATTGAACGCGAGCAAGCCGCTGAAAACCTCGTTCTGGTCGCGGTAATCCACATAATCGGGATAGGAAAAAATGTTGTTTTGAAATTTGGGATTGACCGTCTCGCCCGAAATCAGCGCGAGTTGCTGCGGTTCTTTGACCGGCAACGAGCGCAGCAACAGCTTGTCCGCCACGCTAAAAATCGCCGTATTCGCGCCAATGCCCAGCGCCAGCGTGAACACCGCAATCAAGGTGAAGCTTTTATCTTTGCGCAGCATGCGCACGGCAAAGCGTAAGTCTTGCATCATCTCATCCTCCCATCGTTTCGGTTGCAGCCACAACGCATCCACGAACGCGCCCGCGCTGTGCCACCACAAGGCCAGTTTGTGTTTAATGTCGAGTCTGTCCCATTCGGCAAGCTGCTGTTCGCGCCATTGCAGTTCCGCTTCCCACTCCTGTCGCCAGTCGCTACGCAAACGACGCGGCACGATCAAGCCGATGAAGCGAATCAGCCAGAGCCACGGGCGCAACCAGAGACTTCGCCCACGTGCGCGCATTGCCTTAGCCTTTCTCGTTCGCAGGTTTGAGTTCGACGGGGGGCGTCATCTGTTCCAGCAAGCGGAAGCGCTGGCGCGCTTCGGCCAGCACTTCGCGGCCCGTTTTCGTCACTTCGTAATACTTGCGCGCCGGGCGCTGTTCGGCCTGGGCCACGCTTTGTTTTTCCCACTTGGATTTGATCAGCAGCCCGTCTTCCAGCCGCCGGAGCGCCGGATAAACCGTGCCGCTCGCCAGTCCGGTGTACTGCATGACCTCAAAGCCATAGCGGTAACCGTGCTCAAGCGCCTGTAAAATCAGCGCCATCGTATAAGAAAGATATTTGTGCCCCATGGTCGGTTCCTTGGTTACGGATGAAATTTATCGAGCTAGATACCTACCTGTATAACTATCTACATAGCAAACTGTCAAACGGCGAGTGGAGAATCAGGCGGGCCGGAAGCGGCGGCGAGTTGATTAAGGATGGGGCTGAAAGCAGCGGCGCATGGAACGCCCGTGACGACAAAGGGGGTTGCAACTACTGACATCGTGATGTGTGCTTTGCGGGCCGGAGACTTACGGCTTGGGTTTCACATCGCGCAAACTCATGCCCGGCTCGGTCATCAGCTTTTCAATCGCGGCGATTTCGACCGGCACAAAGGCCGACATGTTTTCATAGCCGGTCTCGGTCATCAGAATCACGTCTTCCAACCGCAGGCCGAGATGCTCATCGGGAATCGTCATCGCCGGTTCGATGGTGAAAAGCTGCCCCGGTTCCAGTGTTTCGGTCGGTAAGCGCACGTCGTGGACTTCGAGGCCGATGGTGTGGCCCAGGCTGTTACCACGGTTGGTGCGGAAACGTTCGACAAAACGCGTGGCGGCGTCTTTGATCTTGGGGTCGGTGAATTTGAAGGCCGTCATGATGGCGTCCATCTTCACGACGGCCTCTTTGATGATGTCGCGCGGCGCGGCGTGTACCTTGATCGAAGTCAGCAGCGCCTGATAGAGCCGCAGATAGATCGTATAAAACTCGCGCTGACGCGGGGTGAATTTGCCATTCGCCGGAAAGACGCGCGTCACATCCGAGACGTAGTATTTGTAATCGGGCGCGTAATCGAATTGCACCAGGTCGCCATCCTGCAAACGTGAAGTGTTGAAATGATAGTGCGAATACAGCGTGTTCTGCCCCGTCGCAATCAACGCAAAATAGGCCGCGCCCTGTGAACCGAATTTTTTGAAGACGTATTCGGCGGGCGCTTGCAATTCGTATTCGTAAAGACCGGGCCGGGCTTCGCGCATGGCTTCCATGATCGCGAGGCCGGTAATGCGCGTGGCTTCGCGGATGAGGGCGATTTCGCGCTGGCTCTTGAAGGCGCGCAGGGCATCGAGCAGCGGATCGAGATTTTGCACGTTGACTTGCGGGCCAAGCGCTTTGAGCTTCTGGATGAAAACTTCTTCGCGCGCTGGGCGGCCATCCCAGGGGTCGTCTTGGGTGGCTTTGTCGTGCGCGACGGCATCGCTGGATGAGGCGTTGCCCAACACTTCAGCGCGAAACGGCGTGTAAAGCGTCCGCCCTTCGCGAACAAAAACCGCGACGTCTTGGGTGAATTCTTCACGCGCTAGTACGGCGTCTAAGCCCGTCGCTTTGGCAGCAAGTTCGCCCGGCTTGAGGGCTGAGCCGAACATGCGTTCGCGCCGTTCGATGCCGCCTGAAAGATAGAGCGTCGAACGTTTGGTCTTGCCATCCAGCACCAGCAAGGCGCGCGGCTCGATCACACCACAGAGATAAAAGAACTGGTTGCTCTGCCGCAACGGCTGCTCGCCAGGCCGTTCGGTCGTGCCTTGCAAAATGGCGACGCCATCGCCGATTTGCGCCAGCAGCTTGGCACGGCGGGCCGCAAACTCTGCGGGCGGGAAGATTTCATTGAAGACCGGTTGGGCGCACAACAGGGCGCTCAAGCCGGTGATGAGTAGCAACAGGGACATAGGTTTTCTTCGCATACGACAGGTCTTTCCGGAAAAAGTTGGGCAGGGATGGAGTGCGGCGACGAACGCTGCATTTCCGATTGATCGCAAGGCGGCAGCTTATTGCACCGCCACTCGACTGACAATGCAGCAGGCAAGAATGCGTGTGCGTCAAAGTTTTGTGCTCGCGCTGAACCAAACCGCTCACGCCAGGATAGCGCAACCTGCCGAGGTTGTGCGGCTTCAGCCGCTACAGCCAGGGCTCAATCAGAAACCATGGCCCGGCTGTTGAAGCCGCGCAACCTCGGCAGCATTCGTTTCTACACAAGTCTGACGCTCTGTGTCTTTGCCCTGCAAGGGCAGCATTCAATAGCCGTGGGCAACGCCCACGGTAGGCCGTCAGCAGGTTCTACGGCCCTGAAGGGGCCGG
>JACPYM010000112.1 GCA_016196035.1 Acidobacteriota bacterium
CGGCCAGCGTTGCATGGCGGGCAGTATCGCGGTGGCCGTGGGCAAGGCGGGCGATCCACTGATTGAGAGCCTGGATGCGGCAGCTAAGCAGATGAGCGTCGGGCCGACCGACAACAACGATGCCGTAGGCATGGGGCCGGTCATTGACGCCGCCGCGCGCGACCGCATTCGCAGCTATATTGATGTTGGGTTGAAAGAGGGCGCGACGCTCGCTACGGATGGGCGCGGGGTGTTGCTGACCGAACAGACCGAGGGCTTTTTTGTCGGGCCGACGATCTTTGACCGCGTTGCGCCGGGGATGCAGCTTGCGCGTGATGAAATCTTCGGGCCGGTGTTATCGGTGATGCGAGTGGACGATCTGCAAACGGCCATCGAGCAAGCGAATCAATCGCAATACGGCAACGGCGCGGTGATCTTCACGCGCGACGGCGGGGCGGCGCGGACGTTTGCGCGCTACGTCAAATGCGGGATGATCGGTGTGAATGTGGGTGTACCTGCGCCGATGGCGGTGTTTCCGTTCACGGGCTGGAACCAGTCGTTCTTTGGCGATTTACACATTCAAGGTGTCGAGGGATTCCACTTTTACACACATAACAAAGTTGTCTTGACGAGATGGAACGACCCGGGTAAGCGCGTGTTGGGTTGGTAAGCCACGCAGAAGAGAGAGTACGGAACAAACGGAAATAACGGAACGGACGGAAGAATTTTGGGCTGGCTGGCTTCCATCGGTTCCGTTATTTCTGTTTGTTCCGTATGCTTTGGCCGCAATGAAAATAATTCCTTTGGGAACGAGTTCGGGCAAACCCACGCTGCACCGCAACGTCAGCGCGACGGCGGTGGTGGCCGAAGGTGAATGGTGGCTGTTCGATTGTGGCGAGGGCACGCAGACGCAAATTGTGCGCGCAGGGTTGTCAGTGCATCGGCTGGCCGGGGTTTTTATCACGCACTTGCACGGCGACCATTTCAATGGGTTGGCGGGCTTGCTCTCGACGATGGCGCTGGATAAGCGCGAGCGCGAATTGGTGGTCGCGGGGCCGCCGGGCATTCGCGAATACCTGGACACACTACGCCGGTTGAAGATTTTGTGGACGAACTATCCACTGGTGCTGTGCGAATACGGCAAGCCGGATTTTGCCGCCGAGGCGCAAATTCAGGTTTACGACTCAGAACGCTTTTACGTTGTGGCGCGTCCGCTGCATCATCGTATTTTCGCGCTGGGCTATCGCGTGCAGGAAAAAGACCGGCTGGGCAAGTTTGATCTGGAGCGCGCCAAAGAGTTGGGCGTTCCGCCGGGGCCGTTGTACGGCAAATTGCAACGGGGTGAAGCCGTCACCCTGCCCGATGGCCGCGTGATCGAATCGTGCGAAGTCGTCGGGGCGCCTCGGCCCGGCAACGCGGTTGCATACGTGCTGGACACGCGCCCCTGCGAGAACGCTGTGTTGCTGGCGCGTGACGTAGACTGGCTGATTCACGAGGCGACCTTTACGGAAGAGCTGTCGGACGAAGCCGAGCATTACGGCCATTCGACCGCGCAACAGGCGGCCCGCACGGCGCTGAATGCGGGCGCACATCGCTTGCTTATCACGCATTTCAGTTCGCGCTATCCCGACGCGACGCAGTTGTTGACTGAGGCGCGCGAAGTTTTTCCGGCCACGACGCTGGCGCGTGATTTGATGGAAATTGAAGTCTGATCACTCCCTGAATGGGTTGCCACAGAGGCACGGAGGCACAGAGTCAGGAATTGAGACGAGTCTCTCTTTTCTTCCTTGGTTTTCTCTGTGACTCTGTGACTCTGTGACTCTGTGGCAAAATTCGATTGTTTAACGCCCCGCATGAATGCCTCCTTTTTCAACCAATTCATTTACATCGCCTTGTTGTTGCTGCTGGTGCTGACGCCGCTGCCGTATGGCACGGTCGAAATCTGGTCAACGACGCTGTGGGAATTGCTCGTGTGCGCGCTCACGCTGTTTTGGGCGGGCGATGTCGTGCAAACAGGGCGGCTGATGCTGGCGCGCAATCCGTTGGCGCTGCCGTTGGTGGGGCTGTTGTTGCTGGCGGGGGCGCAACTGTTGCCGCTTTCTGCCGGTCGCCCGTTGACATACGACGCGTATGCGACGTGGCAGGCTGCCGTCAAAATTCTCGCGTCGTTGCTGTTCTTTTTGCTCTTCGCCACGTTTGTCAATACTGATGAGCGGCGGCGCACGGCGGCCAAAGTCGTGATCGGCGTCTGCACGTTGATTGCGCTCATTGCTATCGGACAAACCTATACGGGCAAAGTGCTGTGGCCGCGCGCAGCCTTAGGCCCGTTCGTCAATCGCAATCATTTCGCCGGTTTTCTTGAATTAGGCATCGGGCTGGCGGGCGGCTTGCTGGTCGGGCGCGGGACGCGGCGCGAATGGCTGGCGGTATATGCCAGCGCCTTACTGGTGTTGTGCGCGGGGTTGGTACTGTCGGCTTCACGCGGCGGATTTTTGGCGCTGGGCGCGGAATTGATTTTCCTGATCGTTATTGCCGCGCCGGGGTGGAACCGAGCACAAGGCGGTGAGAAATCGCGTGCGGGATTGCTGCTACGCGTTGTCGCTGCCTTATTGCTGGGTGCGGGGGCGATGGCGGGCGCGGTCTGGCTGGTCGGGTCGGAAGGGCTGGTCGCCAATTTTTCGCAATTGGAAAAAGAAACCCAACAGGAGAGCCTGGATAGATACAGCCGCCGGGACATCTGGCAAGCGAGTTGGGAAATCATCAAGGCGCATCCCATCGCAGGTGTAGGCTTGGGCGCATTTCAGTTTGCCTACACGCGCTATGACCGCAGTTCCGGCGCGCAACGCGTCGAGCAAGCGCACAACGATTATTTGCAGGTGCTGGCCGATGGCGGTGTGCTGGGCGGCGTGCTGGCACTGACCTTTCTCGAACTGCTTTTTCTGCATGGCTTCTTGCAGGCGAATTCGCGCGACCAACGACGGCGGGCCGTGGTGTTGGGCGCGCTGGCGGGATGTTTCGCCATCGCCGTGCACAGTTTCGTAGATTTCAATTTGCAAGTAACCGCGAACGCGCAGTCGTTTTTGGCGTTGTGCGCGCTGGCCACAACGCCGCTTGAGCGGGGGAGTCAGCGACGTGATTGAACACAGTACGGGGAGCGTGAGCGACCTGAGCCTTGGCCATTAAAGCTTTAAGGCATAACCAAACCGCATGAGGCCAAAGCTCAGGTCGCTTATGCTCCCCGTACTGTGTTACCGCCTACCTCCCTCTATGATCCTTTGAACCAGAAAGCGTGGACACGATGAAAACCAAATCCATCACTCGTCTCATTGCCCAACTTTGGCTGACTGTATTGCTGTCCGCCATTGCCTTTGCGCAAGCCCTTGCGCCTGCCGCGCCTTATGTCGTCACAGTGCAAACCAATGTACGCGCCCGGATGCGCGATGGCGTGGCGCTGGTTTGCGACATTTACCGCCCATTGGCTGACGGCAAGTTTCCTGTCTTGCTGACGCGCACGCCTTACAACCGCAAAGACCCCGCGACGGGGATGTATCTGGCGTCGCACGGTTACATTGCGATTCTGCAAGACACGCGCGGGCGTTTCGATTCCGAAGGTGAGTTTTATCCGTTCCGTTACGAGGCGAATGACGGCTACGACACGATTGAATGGGCGGCGGCGTTGCCGTATGCCGATGGCAAGGTCGGCACCTTCGGCGGTTCGTATGTCGGCGCGACGCAGATGCTGGCGGCTTCGACCAGTCCGCCGCATCTGACGGGCATTTTCCCTTACGTCACGGCGATGGAGTATTACGAGGGCTGGACGTATGAGGGCGGCGCGCTGATGCAATGGTTCACCGAATCGTGGACTTCCGGCTTGGTCGTAGACACGGTGACGCGCAAGACCTCCGCGCTCCAACGCCCACGCCAATGGGCCGAGCAGTTGCCCGTCGAGGAATATCGCCTGTTCAACCTGCCCACGCCCGCCGAAGTTGCGCCGTACTTCCGCGATTGGGTCGAACACGAGACCGACGACGAGTATTGGAAGGCGATCAAGATCTCTGCGCATTACGGCAAGATGAACGTCAAGGCGCTGCACGCGGGCGGCTGGCACGACATCTTCAGCGGCGGCTCGATTCGCAATTTCATGCGCTTGCAAAAAGAAGCGCCGACTGCCGAAGCACGCGCCGGGCAACGCTTGCTCTTTGGCCCCTGGGCGCACGCGGCGACTTCGCCCGAAGGCAAGATCGGCGATGTGACCTTTGGCAAACAGGCCGTGCTGGATATGAACGCCACCATCGTCAAATGGTACGACTATGTGTTGAAGGGCAAGCAGAACGAATTCGCCACGGGCGCGCCGGTCAAAATCTTCGTGCTGGGCGACAACGTCTGGCGCGACGAAAAGGAATTCCCGCTGGCGCGCACCCAATACACCAAATACTTTTTGCACGCGGGCAAAGGCGCGAATTCAGTCAGCGGCGACGGCGTGATTTCGACTGAGCTGCCGAAAGTGGAAAAGCCCGATATGTTTGAATATGACCCGGCCAGTCCGGTGCGCACCATCGGCGGACGGCTGTGTTGCGGCGGGTTGGTGCCAGGCCCGTTCGATCAAAGCCCGAACGAGTCGCGCCCGGACGTGCTGGTTTATTCGACGCCGCCGCTCGCGCACGACACAGAAGTGACGGGCTTTATCACGGCGGAACTCTATGCGGCGACATCGGCGGCAGATACCGATTTCACGGCGCTGATTGTGGACGTGGATGAAAAGGGCTACGCGCGTTATCTGGGCGACGGCATCATCCGCGCGCGCTATCGCAATGGGACGGCGAAGGCGGAAATGATCGAACCGGGCAAGGTCTACAAATACACGCTCGATCTGTGGGCGACCAGCAACGTGTTCAAGGCCGGGCACCGCATCCGCGTGTATGTTTCCAGCAGCAACTTCCCGCGCTTCAGCCGCAATTTGAATACGGGCGAGAAGACGTTCGGCAGTACGGCAATGGTGAAGGCGAAGCAGACGATTTATCACGATGCCGAGCATCCGTCGGCGCTGGTGTTGCCGGTGATTCCGCGTTGATCGAAAACGGGGCTACGATCTTGCTATTTTAGACGAACACGAATGAGCAGATCGTGCAGCGCGGGTTTCGCACTTGGGGCTTCGGGTAGCGAACTGTTCTGAAAAGCTTCTTCCAACTGGCTTCTCAGGCGCGCGTATTCATTTGCATGAAAGGCGATGTCCGCATCATCCAGCGCGCCGTGCTCAGGCCCAGCAAGTTTGCGCGCGATTAGGTCTTTCAGGTAAGGCAGGTTGAATTCAGCGTTGAGCCTGACCAGATTGGCTTCGATGTTGCCCGTGCGCATGAGATGAATGCCGGTCAGCAAGACGCGATACACATACAAGAGTGGTTTGACGCGGCGCGGACGTTCCTTCTCGAACAGCTTCCATTGCGTTTCGGCAAAGCCGAGGTAGTGATGGCTATGGTGGCGCGTGATGCAGCCTTGGGCAATTTCCTTCAGTTCTTCGTGTGCTGGCGTCGTATGTAAAACCAGCGGTGAATAAAGCTGCTCCAACACGTAACCATTCTTTTTCAGCAACAGGCCGAGGAACTTTTTGACATCGTGCGTGACCAGATCAATTTCCAGCCCGTTGCGCAGTTCAGAAACTTCGATGGTTTCTTGCGGCTCATACAAGCCAAGCACTTCAGCGGCAGGCAAAATATGCACGCCGCGCAAATCATAATCAGAGTCTGGTGAGGGAAAGCCGTACAAATGCGCGCCGCTGATCGTGGCAAAGAGCAACGGATACGGCTGCGCGGCGATTTCAGCTTGGACGCGCGCATCAATCTGGATTGGCTGCATTCGGCCACTCTCCCTTCACCATCGCCCGCCGCGCCTTCAACAAAAACGCATTGGCCTTAGCGTAAGCGGGTTGTTCGGGCAGGCGCGTGAAATTGAGCGCGCCGTCGAATTCCTGGTGCAGCCGCAAGCGCAAGGCGTTGACCTCTTCCCACGCCACCTCGCCATTGCGAATCGCCAGCAATTCATCGCGCTGCGCGCCAACGTGGACGGGTACCTGGCCGTCGCGCAGTGTGCCGATGCCGGCATACAACAGGCGGATGAGGTGCATCGCATGCTTCCATTTGAGGCTGCCGTGCGCGCGCATATCCTGTTCGAGCTTTTTGAATTGCGACATCACGTAGCCGTTGTAGGTTTGGTAAACCAGTTGCGAGAGGAAGGCCTCGCGCATGTCCAGCAACTCTGCGGCCAGCGGGGTCGCGTGTTCGACCAGCGGCGTATAAAGGCATTCCAGAATGTTCGGATTGGCCTTGAGCGCGAGCAGCAAAAACTTTTGCAACTCCCAATAACACTCCTCGGTTTCCTGGTTCTCAAGCTGTTCAGGCACGCCGTACAGCGACCAGTGCAGATCGGCGGGCGGCAGGTAAATGCCGCGCCGGTCGGTGTCGGAATGTTCGTGTTCCAATCCGTAGGCACGCGAACCGACGACGCAGCGATAGATCACAAATTCGCGCAGATCGTATTCGGCCAGCGCGTCGCCGCTGACGTGCAAACCGGCTTGTTGATGTTGCTTGCGGATGGTTAGTTCGTGGCGTTGCAACGCGGCTTCGACACCATTGGCGAAGAGGATGCGATAGGTGTGCTGCTGATCAAGCGGTGCGTGGGTGACCACACCGACTGCGCCGCGCGGGCAGAGCAGATTGCCGGCGGCATCCAGAATTTCGACACGCGCGACGATTTGGGTGCCGGCGGGGATGATGAACTGGGGATTGGGAGTATGCAGATTAGTCACGGATTTTGCTGAACCGCGAAATGACGAAGAGCACGCAAACAACCGAAATTGTTTTACGTGCTCGGCGTGGTTTTTCAATGTGTTGCCAG
This sequence comes from Acidobacteriota bacterium, assembly GCA_016196035.1. NCBI lineage: Bacteria > Pseudomonadati > Acidobacteriota > Acidobacteriota bacterium. The sequence goes on from JACPYM010000112.1 coordinate 6,871, forward strand.
TTCAAGGTTGAGGGGTGGGTGTCGGTTTGGGCAACGAGGAGCGCGGTCGCGCGGCGGCGTCGGGCGCTTTCTCGCCCAGGTCTTCGCGCACTTCGCCTTTCAGCTCGCGCGCGGGTTCCTTGTTGATTTCCTGTTTCACGGACACGGGCGAAATCAAGGGGGTGTTGGCGGTTGAGGTAAGCCGCGCATGGGCTTCGCGCCAACCTGTTTGCGCGAGTTTGGAAGTGGGGCGCAATTTGAGTGCTTCGGCAAAGCGCTGTTGCGCTTCGCTGAAACGCGCTTCGGCCAGGGCCGCGCGGGCGTTGGTGAGTATCCCTTGAAAGAGCCGCAAATTGGCGACGTGTGCGCGCGCGGCGGCGAAAGGAACGCTCGGATTGACCGCCAGGAATTCTTCGTAAGCGCGAATGGCCTCGCTATAACGCTCTTGCTGTTCGGCCTGGCGCGCCAAATTCAAGGCCGGCGTATTGGGTATCGCGCTGGCCGGTTTGGGTGATGGCAAGGTTTGGACGGCGCGCGGCGGCGTAGCCGCTGGCAAGGTTTCCGCTGGTTCTGAAGCCAACACTGTGGCGGGTGTGGTTGCCGCCTGCTGCGCAAGGTCGTGCCGGGTCATATCCGAAGCGCGACCCTCATTGCTGCTGGGCGAAGAAAAGAAATACGCGCCCGCCAAAGTGCCGATCAGCAATGAAGCAATGGCGAACGGGATCAACCACCATTCGCGGCGCGGTTTGCTGATCTCGGCGAATTGCGGCGGCGCGACATTGACGGGGATCGCCCGAGGCAGCGCGGAGGTTGGTTGATTGGCAAACGCCGCCGAGTTGCGACGCCGCGGTTCGACCCACGAAACCTGATTGGGCGCGGGCAGGTCGGGCGGCAAAAGCTGCGGTTTGACCACTGGTGGCGCTGATTGCGTCACGGGCCGGAGTGCTTGCTGCGGCGGACGTGGCAGCCCCGCAGGCAGTGTGATTGGCGGCGTGGGCAGCGGCAGCATCTCGTTGGGGACTGTGCCTCTGAGCGCGCCTTTCAACGTATCCATGCGCGAAGTCAATTCGCTGGAATTGATTTGCGGCTCGCACTCATGCAGCGCGCGCAACAACTCGGTGGCGGAGGCATAACGTTCTTTGGGATTGCGTTTGATCGCTTTGGCAATCACCAGTGCCAGTTGCGGCGGCACATCGGGGCGAATCTGAGTCAGCGACTGCGCCTCGGCTTCGCCATTCAAGCGCCGCACATCCAAGGCCGCGCTGGCTGACCAATTGGTGAACGGCACGCGCCCGGTGAGCATTTCATAAAAGGTCGCGCCCAGGCTGTAAATATCCGAACACGCATCGGGCGTCACCCCACGCATCTGTTCCGGCGCCAGGTACTCGCTCTCTTGCACGTAAACGGCGGCCACTGCCTTGCGGCCCTCACCGCCGAGCACTTTGTTGACAATGCTGAAATCGGTCACGCGCAAACGCCCGCGCTGATCAAGCATGAGATTGCTGGGTTTGATGTCGCCGTGCATCAGGCCCGTGCGCTGAAAATCGGATTGATCCAGATAGGTAAAGCGATGCGCATAGTCCAACGCCCCCAGCACCTGCTTGACCAGAAAGACGGCCTGCGCCACGTTCGGCACGCCTTGCCGGTTGAGCAAATCGCGCAAACTGGAACCCGGCACGAACTCCTGAATGAGGTAAAAGCGGTCTTCCACATACAAGAAGTCGTACACCTGCACGATGTTTGGGTGTTGCAGTTGGCGTTGCACAAAAACTTCGCGGCGGAAGCGGGCTTTGAGTTGCGTTTGGGTGGACGCCGGAAAGACGGTGAGGTTGATGGTCTTGATCACGACCTCGCGTGTTTGATCTACACTTTGCCCACGATAGATCGGTCCCAGACGCCCTTGCGCCAATTCGCCAGTAATTTGATAGTTGCCAATGAGTTTACCAATCATTGCCATCACGCTTCGGAATAAACGTTAAGCTGGGCCTTCGTGGGGCGACTGCTGCTATTGTGACAGATAAGGGTAACGGGGGTGGACGCGCGCAGTCTACGCAAAGGCTTGCGAAAAGGCAAAAGTCCTGCGGCAAAAGCGGACGCCGCCGTGCATTTTTTGGCGGGTTTCCAAAGCGCACGAAGTTTTTGCAAGCAACCAGCCGCAGCTTAACGCCGGCAGACGCGGCAGCGTGGCAGGTTTGAGCAGCGTCTTGCGGCGCGCCGCTGCGGCCAGTTCGGGCTTTTGACCGCAGCTTGCACGCCCTGCACTCGACTTCTATAATCCGCCCTTTCTTAAAGGCAGGTTGGCACGACGATGGAGCGGCCTGCGGCCCCGCAACGTCAGAATCAAGATGACCGAATTCACCAGACTGTTACGCTTCCTGACTCCCTATCGCGCAATCTTTGCATTGTCGGTGGTGTTGATGGTGGCGACCGGTTTGCTCGAAGGGGCCACCACGCTCTTGCTGGTGCCGATCTTTGAATTGATGTCCAACGCGCCCGTGGCGGCGGCGGCGCGCACCTGGGTAGACCTGCGTAACTGGTTGCCGGTGGGCAGTCTGGACAACTGGAATGTCATCGCCGCGTTGCTCGTGGGCTTCACCCTGGCGAAGGGTTTGACCGAATACTTTTCCTCTTATTCGATGAGCTACATCGGCCAGCACGTGATCGCCGATGTGCGCCAGACGCTCTATGACCATTTGCAGCGGCAAGCCGCGCCGTTTTTTGGCAAGCACCCGACCAACGAATTGACCGCGCATCTGGTCAGCGATGCCGCGCTGGTCGAACGTTCGGTCAGCGACACGTTGCGCGATCTGTTGCGCGAATCGGTGACGATGGTCGTTTATCTGGTGCTGCTGTTTAGCCTGAATTGGCGGCTGGCGGCGGCGATCCTGCTCTTAGCTCCACCGGTCGCGTATCTGACCAACACGTTCAACCGCAAGCTGCGCAAACACGTCAACTCGCGCCAGGAAAGCAGCGCCGCGATGCTGGACGTTGCCCAAGAGGCGCTTTCATCGCAGCGTGTGGTCAAGGCTTTTGGGATGGAGGCCTACGAAAGCGAACGTTTTGGCCGCGTGACGCGCAAGCAGATGAAAGACCAGTTGCGGGCCATGCGCATTTATTTCGTCTCGCCGATTGTGCTCGAAACCATCGGCATCGTCGCGCTGGCGCTGCTGCTGATTTACGCGCAACAGAGCATGCGCAAAGACGAAATGACCATCGGCACCTTCGTCACGTTTCTGTTTGCTATGTTCAAAAGCTATGACCCGATTCGCCGCTTGAGCCGCTTGCAGCACGACTTGCAGCAGGGTCTGGCTTCGGCGGCGCGTATTTTCAAACTGCTGGACGAACAGGCCGAGATGCGCGACAGACCCAACGCGCGCGAATTGCAACGCTTTGAACACACGCTTGAGTTTCATAACGTGAGTTTCAGCTACGGCGCAGGCTTTGACCTGCCGGTGCTCGAAGATGTTTCGTTCACCGTGCGCGCGGGCGAAATGCTCGCCATCGTCGGCCACAGCGGCGCGGGCAAGAGCACGCTGACAAATTTGCTGTTGCGCTTTTATGACGTCACCGACGGCCAGGTGCTGCTTGACGGCACGGATGTGCGCGATTTGAAACTGGCTGCGTTGCGGCGGCAGATGGCGATGGTCACGCAAGACGTGAACCTGTTCAATGACACCGTGCGCGCCAACATTGCCTATGGTGCCTATGGCCGTCACGACAACGACGCCGCGATCAAACAGGCGGCCCAGGCGGCGCTGGCCGATGAATTCATCACCAAGTTGCCCGCAGGCTATGATACCGTGGTCGGCGAACGGGGCTTGATCCTGTCGGGTGGTCAACGCCAACGCCTCGCCATTGCGCGGGCCATTCTGAAAGACGCGCCGATTTTGATTCTGGACGAAGCGACCAGCGCGCTCGACACCGAAAGCGAACGGCTGGTGCAACACGCGCTCAACAACCTGATGCAAGGGCGCACGACCATCGTGATTGCGCATCGCCTCTCAACCGTGCGGCGGGCCGACCGCATTCTGGTGATGGATGCCGGACGCATCGCCGAAACTGGTACGCACGAAGAATTACTGGCGCGCGATGGAATTTATCGGCGCTTGTATGAGCTGCAATTCGCGGAGGAGGATGTGGATGCCGCCCGGTTTGCGGCAGTCGCACTAACTTGAGAATGAGGAGAGATTACGGAACAGGCGGAAGAAATAATAGCCTGACACTTTCCGTTTGTTCCGTCTGTTCCGTAAGCTCTCCTCCCCACTGAGGAAGACAATGCTCAAAAGTATGACAGGCTACGGCAAAGGTACCGTGACGGGTGAGAATTTCACCGTGACGGTGGACATGCGCTCGGTCAACAACCGCAACCTGGACATTCATTGGCGCGCGCCGCAAGACCTCGCGCCGTTGGAAATTCCGTTGAAAAAACAGGTTCAAGCCGTCCTCGCGCGTGGGCGTGTAGACGTGAACGTCAGCTTCCAACAGACCGGCGACACCACGTTTGAATTGAATCGCCCTTTGATTCGCGGCTACCTCGAAGCCATGCGCCTGATGCGCGATGAATTCGGCCTGTCCGGCGAACCTGATCTGGCGGCGCTGGCCCGATTGCCCAATGTGCTGATTGCGCCGACCAGCAACACGCTCAACGATACCGTCTTGCAAGGCATCGAAGCCGCCCTGACCCAGGCGCTGACGGCGCTGGTGGCGATGCGCGCCGTCGAAGGCCACGAGTTGCAAAAGGAACTGTTGAGCCGCGTTGACCGCATCGAAAAGAACGTCACGATCATCGAAGCCAACGCGGGCAGCATTGCCGACTTTTACCGCGAGAAGCTGCAAAAGCGGCTGAGCGAGGTGCTCGAAAAAGCCGTCGTGGATGAAGCGCGGCTGGCGCAGGAAGTCGCCTATCTGGCTGAACGCTGTGACATCAGCGAAGAGATCGCGCGCCTGAACAGTCATCTAGTCCAGTTGCGCGAGTTAATTAGTGGCGATGGCGAAATCGGCAAGAAACTCGATTTTCTGTTGCAGGAAACCAATCGCGAGGCCAACACGATCTTGTCCAAGGCTTCCGAGTTGGAAATCTGTGACGCCGCGATTGACATCAAGACGGAAGTCGAAAAACTGCGCGAGCAGGCCAACAACGTCGAATAATGTTGGGAGTGATGCAGGGGAACTTAATCATCGTTTCCGCCCCGTCAGGCGCGGGGAAAACCACGTTGGTGAGCGCCGTGCTGGCAGACCTGCCGCGTGTCAGTCCGTCAGTCTCTTATACTTCACGCCCACCGCGCAGCGGCGAACTGGACGGTCTGCACTATCATTTCGTCACGCGCGCGGATTTTACCGCCATGATCGAACAGGGCGAGTTCTTGGAATGGGCCGAAGTCCACGGGAATTTTTATGGCACTTCGCGTGTTTATGTTGAAAAGTTACGGGCGGCTGGCGAGGATGTCATTCTGACGATTGATGTGCAGGGCGCGACGCAAACACGCCGCCTTTTCCCCGACGCCGTCGGCGTCTTTATCATGCCGCCTTCTTATCAGGCGATGCGCGCGCGGTTGGGTGAGCGCGGGGCCAATCGCGGCGCGGATTTGGCCTTGCGCCTGCAAAATGCGCGGGCTGAAATCGCGGAATGCGCAAATTTTGATTACGTTATCATCAACGACGAAGTGGAACCGGCGGTCGCCGAATTGGCGGCCATCATCCTGGCCGAGCGCTGCCGTTGCACACGACGCCAAGCCGAACTCGAACGTATTCGGCAAACTTTTGAGTCAACTATCTAACTGGAGGTAATCGCAGCATGAGCGACAACACTGAGAACAATAACGTCACCACCATTGACAGCAAATACCGCAAAATCCTGATCGCGGCCAAACGCAGTAAGCAATTGCAAAAGGGCGCGCGCGCGCGCGTCAGCGTGCCCAACGCCAAGACCACGCGCGTCGCGCTGGCCGAGTTGGAACGCGGTTTGGTGGATTTTGAATTGACCGAAAAGGTCGAGAAATAGTCACGATGGGGTGACGGGGAGATAGGGCGCGATAAATGAAGGGTGCGCGTAAGGCGGCTGGTCCGTATGCTTTTAAGCAGAGCATTCTTTATTCTCAATTCTTCATTCTGAGGCAGCGGCCACACTGGCCTAGCACCGCTTTGCCTAAGAATGGAGAATTGAGAATGGCCGTGGCCCAAGGCTGATAGGGCTGCTGAGTTACGCACACTCTTCAGATAAATAATCCCCCGTCGCTTCGTCCCACCGCCGCCCCGTCCCCGCTTCTCCCCGTCTCTTCCTGAATTATGGCTGCCAAAGTTCTGCTCGGCGTCACCGGTTGCATCGGCGCTTACAAAGCTGCCGAAGTCTTGCGCGGCTTGCAAAAAGCTGGTGTTGAGGTGCGCGTGATGATGACGCGGCACGCCACCGAATTCATTGCGCCACTGACGTTCGAGGCGCTCTCTGGTTACCCGGTTATCGTCGAGATGTTCGACCGGCCCAGCCACGCCGAGATCGAACACATCAGCCTGGCGCGTTGGGCCGAGTTGATTCTGATCGCGCCCGCCACCGCCAATTGCCTGGCCAAATTCGCCCACGGCCTGGCCGACGATTTCCTTTCGACGGTTTATCTCTCGAACACAAATCCGGTAATGATTGCACCCGCGATGAATGTCGAGATGTGGCAGCACGCGGCGACACAAGCCAATCTGGCCACATTGAAAACGCGCGGTGTGCACCTCATCGAGCCGGGCAGCGGTTACCAAGCCTGTGGCGAAATCGGCGCGGGACGTTTGGCTGAACCGGCAGAAATCGTGGCGCGCGCGCTCGCCAATCTCAAATCTCAAATCTCAAATCTCAAATTGCAAGATTTGACGGGCGAACACATCCTGCTCACCGCTGGCCCCACCGTCGAAGACCTCGACCCGGTGCGTTTCATCACCAACCGTTCCTCCGGCAAGATGGGCTATGCGTTGGCTGTGGCCGCCCAGGCACGCGGCGCGCGCGTCACGCTGGTTTCCGGGCCGACGCGCTTGCCACCGCCCGCCCACGTCGAAACCATCAATGTGCGTTCGACGCGCGAGATGTATGACGCCGTGCTCAGCCGCCTGTCTGACGCGACGGTCTTTATCGGCTGCGCCGCCGTCGCCGATTTTCGGCCCGCGCAAAAGGCCGACAACAAGATCAAAAAACTAGGCCGTACCAACATCACGCTCGAACTCGAAACGACCGAAGACATCATTGCCGCAGTCGGGGCCGCCCCGAATCCGAATCACCGCCTTGTGATTGGCTTTGCCGCCGAATCGCAGGAGTTGCTCGCTTACGCCGAGCGCAAGTTACGCGAAAAAGGCCTGGACGCCATTGTCGCCAACGACATCACGCGGCAGGATGCCGGATTTGACACCGACACCAATGCCGCCACGATTTTGCGCCGCGATGGTTCGCGTACAGAATTGCCGTTGCAGGACAAACGTGCGCTGGCGGAACGCGTGTTGGACGAGCTTCCGCGCCTGCGCAAGGTTTGAAAGGGGTTGCTGTTATGGATGCACGTGACGAGTTTCTGGAATTGGTGCGACAGGCCAAAGAGCATTTGCGCTATTACCAGGAACTGGGCGTCACAGCGCTGGGCGATACTGAGCGGCTGGCCGCAGTTGCCGCCATCGCTAAAACCGCGCTGCCCGCGCCAGTCGAATTGAAGACGCCAGCCCCGCAAGCTGAGTTGACGGTGCCCACTTCACCTGTGCCAACATTGCCAACGCTGCCAGCATTGCCAACATTGATGGCAATGCCGGAACCCCCACTGCTGACCCTCCCCTTAACAACATTGGAAGCTATGCCCAAATCAGAAGACGCACCATTGCTTTTCGGAGAGCTGGAACCGGCTCCCCAAGCTGCGGCTGCCGCTGCTGCGCCGGTCAATGAAACGCTCGAAGACATACGCCGCGAAATGGGCGATTGCCAGCGTTGCAAGCTCTGGTCAACGCGCACCAATCTCGTCTTTGGCGAAGGCAGTCCAACCGCGCAACTGATGTTCGTCGGCGAAGGGCCGGGGGCGGACGAAGACGCTTCGGGCCGTCCTTTCGTAGGCCGCGCGGGCCAACTCTTAACCAAGATGATCGAAGCGATTGATTTGAAACGCGAGCAGGTTTACATCGCCAATGTCGTCAAATCGCGCCCGCCCGGCAATCGCACGCCCGAGGCCGATGAGGTCAAAGCGTGCAAGCCGTTCCTGCTGCGCCAAATTGCCTGCATCAAACCGAAGCTCATCGTCACGCTGGGCAATCCGGCGACGCAATCATTGCTCGAAACCAAAGTCGGCATCACGCGTTTGCGCGGCGAAGTGCAGACCTATCCGCACCTGCCCGGTGTCAAAGTGATTCCGACCTTTCACCCGGCCTATCTGTTGCGCTCGCCCGACAAGAAACGCGAGGCCTGGGACGATTTGAAAAAGGTGCGCGCTTTTTTGCGCGGCGAGTTGGAGGGCTGAGCGATACCTTCTCTTCACTGATCGAACTTGAGCAAGGTGTGGTGCGGGTTCTTTACCCGCACCACACCTTTGCAGTTCACTGCCTATGCCCTGTTGGCGCAGTTTGAACGCAGACCAACCATTAACGACCAGGATTAACCGAGAGGAAAGCGTATGAAGCAGAAGCGAATGATGGCGACGTTACTCGTCCTATGCGCGGTTTTAGGAACCGGCAGCGCCTTCGCGCAAACTCCCACCCCGCAGAAGAAGTATCCGGGCTTGCCCAGCGAGACGCCGGATAACCTAGTGCCGACCAACGACGGCTTCGATTACGTCAAACGCGACGTGATGATTCCGATGCGTGACGGCGTAAAGCTGCACACGGTCGTCCTCGTGCCGAAGGGCGCACAAGGCGCGCCGATTCTGCTGACGCGCACGCCATACAACGCGACCGAACTCACCAGTCACGCGGCCAGTTCGCATCTCGGCCCGATCCTGACCGGCTATGACAATGCTGTTGACGTGATCGTCGAGGGCGGCTACATCCGCGCGGTGCAGGACATTCGCGGCAAATACGGCTCCGAAGGCGATTACGTGATGAATCGCCCACTGCACGGGCCGCTCAATCCGACGCCCGTAGATCACGCGACTGACACCTACGACACGATTGATTGGCTGGTCAAAAACACGCCAGAGAGTAACGGCAAGGTCGGCATCCTCGGTATTTCTTACGACGGCTTTCTGCCGTTGATGGCGCTGTTCAATCCGCATCCGGCGCTCAAGGTATCCGTGCCGATGAATCCAATGGTAGACGGCTGGATGGGCGATGACTGGTTTCACAACGGCGCGTTCCGGCAGCAGAACATGCCTTACATCTACGAACAGGTCGGCACGCGCGCCAACGAGGCCAAGTGGTGGACGAGCCATTTCGACGATTACGACATGTTCATGCAGGCGGGTTCAGCCGGTGAACTGGGACGGCGGCGCGGACTGGAACAGATCGGTTTCTGGCGCAAGATTTTGGAGCATCCGAGTTACGACGCCTTCTGGCAGCAGCAGGCGATGGACAAACTGTTGGCGGCGCAACCGCTGAAGGTGCCGGTGATGCTGGTGCACAGCCTCTGGGATCAGGAAGACATTTACGGCGACATCGCCGTTTATAAGGCGCTCAAGCCCAAGGACACCAACAATGACAAGATCTATTTGGTGCTAGGCCCCTGGCATCACGGGCAGGAAATCCAGGATGGCAGCACGCTCGGTGCGTTGAAATTTGGCAGCGACACCGCGCTTACCTTTCGGCAGGAAGTGCTGCGTCCCTTTCTTGATCACTTTTTGAAAGACGACGCGCGCCCTTCATCAAAGCCGGATGTCGCCTCGGTCACAGCGTTTGAGACGGGCACGAATAAGTGGCGGCGGCTACCCGCCTGGCCCGCTGGATGCCCGAATGGCTGCACGATCAAACCAACGCCGCTGTATTTGAACGCTGGTCTCAAGCTGGGCTACGTCGCGCCGAAAGCCGGCGACGCGATGTTTGAAGAATACGTTTCTGATCCCGCCAAGCCCGTCCCGTTTCGCGCGCGCCCGAATCGGCCCACCGGCTACACCGCCGAACTGACGTGGTGGCGCTGGCTGGTGGACGATCAACGTGAATCATCGGGCCGCCCGGATGTGGTTTCGTTCGTCACAGACGCGCTGACCGCACCAGTAAAAATCAGCGGCCAGCCGATTGCGAACCTGATCGTTTCGACCAGCGGCACCGATTCCGATTGGGTGGTCAAGCTGATTGATGTCTATCCCGACGAAGTCGCCGGTCAGCCGGAAATGGGCGGCTATCAACTAATGATCGCCGCCGACATCTTTCGTGGGCGTTACCGCGAGAGCTTCGAGACGCCCAAGCCCCTCGAAGCGGGCAAGCCCTTGCCGTATCGTTTCACCTTGCCGACGGCCAATCACGTCTTCCTGCCGGGGCATCGGTTGATGGTGCAGATTCAATCCAGTTGGTTCCCGCTCTACGACCGCAATCCGCAGACCTTCGTGCCGAATATCTTTTGGGCGAAGCCAGGCGATTACCACAAGGCTACGCAGCGCGTTTATCACGCGCCGGGACAGGCGACGTTGGTGGAATTGCCGCTGGTCAGCACGCCGTAAAAGCAATTTTGATTTTTGAACTTGGCCAGCCACAGACGCTGTGGCCATAGTTTTTAAGAAAAGAATTTCCGAAAAGTCCCAAAGGGACGACCAGCCCACAGCCCAGGGTGAAGCCCTGGAGAGTCGTGCAATGGTTGTGCGAAGCCCTGAAAGGGCGCCAGCCAAGCTGCCGCTGCCGCCCTTTCAGGGCTTCGCACAATGACTCAATGTGTTTCCTGGGGCTGCAACCCCAGGCTGTTGGCTGACGCTCCGTTGGAGCTTGCTACGGAAATTCTTTTTCTTGAAGTCTATAGCCGTGCGTGTGAGAGAGAAAAGCGGGATGTTCAACCCTTCGAATGGTGGAAGCCCTGTCAGTAAATCGGCAGGGGTAATCAAATGGGAATTTTGGTTTCAACGTAAAGCGCTGCGCGGGTGATGCCCTGCGGATCGGGTACGTCTGCTTGATCGCTACGCACCACTTTGCCCGTCTTCCGCAGGGCGGTGAGCAATTCTGCTTTTGGGATGAACTTGAACGTGCTGATGGGGCGCAGTGAGGCCATCGCCAAAAACTTCTTGCCGAGCACTTCTTCCACAAACATTTTGGGCGTCGCATTGTGACTGCCGTGATGACCGACTTTGTAGAAATTGGTTTTTTCCAGCAGCGCCCGCCATTCCGGATCATCCAACGCCGCTTTCCAGGTTCCCCATTGCGCGTCGCCGGGAAAGAGCAGATACGCTTTCCCGATTTGCAGCATCAGCATCAGGCTCGTCCCGTTGACGGCCTGCTCAAGCGCCACCGCGACGCCGAACTCGGTGCCATCGCCGATGTTGTTGATGCGGCCAAGCTCGCTGGCTTTGAGGATTTGTTGTCCGGGATCAAACTGCTTGGGGGAAACCTCCCAGTCTTTGTGAAAAGGTAAGAATGGTTCGCCATCACCCGGCGCGGCCTCTGCCAGGCGCAGATAACTTTGTCCCTTGGGCGGGTCCATATCACGGATGATCTCTTCGTCGTGCGAAGGCCCCATCACATGCGCCGTGACACCGGGCAGCAGCGCCGGTTCAAGCGTGTTGCGGTCGCGTTGCTTGTAAGGCAAAAAACGGCGGGGCGCTTTGGAGCCGCGCGCGAAGCCTTCGTGCAAGGTGCGCATCGCTTCGGCATTGGTCAGCGAGTTGCTGACGAACTCTTTCAAGCTCTGTGTCTCTTTGGTCTTGCTGGCGCTCAGGCCCTTGTCCAGCAAGAGCCGTGTCAGCGCGGCATCGAGGTGCTTCCCGATTTTACTTTGCTTCTCTCGGATCTTTTTCGCCAGCTCATCTTTGGGGTCTTCCGTCCAAGGCATCCAAACCTCGGCGACCTCGACCGTTTCCCATAACTCATTCTCAAAACCGACGACGTGATCGCGATGCCGGTGGGTGGCAATCACCAAATCAATGCGGGGCGTGCCGTCCGCCTCGGTAACATCCGCCACGATCTGCTGGACGATGCGCGAAACCGGCACGCCGGGAATCTGCCCGGACAGATGCACACCGCAGTCCACCAGAATCTTGCGCGGCCGGTCGGCGGCGGGGATCGTCAAGAGAAACGAGTCGCCAAAGCCGATGTTGTACATGCGGATGGTCACTTGCTTCCCCGCCACTGGCGGCAGTCCGGCGGTGGCGGCAGGCGCTTTCTTGGTGGCCTTCTTCGACGCCTTTTTCGTTGCCTTTTTCGCTGTGAGTTTTTTGGCGGTGGTTTTTTTCGTGGTTGGACTCATCGGATGATCTCGCTGTGTAATGAAGAGAAGTTCATGGTTTGGGCGATGCGGGTTTTGAAGTACCGGTCATCGGCCCAGGCGAGTTGCGGATTGGCACGGTCACACGTTTCGACAAACGCCTGCTGGCGCTCTAGGCGCACTTTGGCCTCGCGTTGTTTGGCCTGACTGATTTTGCGCGAGGGGAGCGGTTTGGAAATGACGTAGCGCACTTTCCCATCGGCTGCCGCCACGACCGTCGCGCCGCCACGCACGGGGACACCGCCAAAACGTCCGTCCAAGGTTTCATCTTTCTGCGTAAACTGTGCCACCATTTCAACCAACAGTTGGCCCCGCGGATTGACGCGGAAGACCGGATGGAATCCCGCCACGGTAATCTTCCGGGCCGGGTCAAGGCCCAGTTTCGCGGCCACGCCGGGCGTGCGGATATACGCCTCTAACATGACTCGCACCTCACCCCGCATCTCGATGGCTTCTTCTTCCCACGCTGGCGCACTTTCCGAGAGATCAATTTCCCGCTCGGATTCGGCGGAGTAATAAGCAGGCTTGCTGAAAGGCGTCACGCGATTGAACTCATACGCGCTTTCCAGCAGCGATTTGATCGTGAAGAGCTTGTCTATGGGAAAGTCGGGCAGTTCATTGGCTTCGACACCGCCCCAGAGCAGCGATCCTTCCGCGAGGGAATTGACAAAATCCGGGTAAATGCCGCGCAGGCGGAAGGCTTCGATCAGATCGGCGCGCTGGCCGAATTCGTCGGCGGGTGAGAGTTCAAAGTCCGCCGTCACCAGAGCGCGCAAGTAATCGCCGAAGGTGATGTCCACCGGCGGCAGGTACTCAAAGGCGCGGATGCACATGCTCAGCAGCGATTGGGCTGTGCGCGACGCCTCGGTCGCAATGCGATTGACCAAATCCGGATGCAAGTCGCCAGCCGGCAGTTGACCGGTGCCGCCGGTCGCAATCCGAATCAGGTCTTTGATGCGGCGTTGATAGGTTCTGAAGAACGCATCAAACACCGCCGCCACCAAAATCGCGCCGCGCTCGTGCGGTTCCTCCATCGTTTGATAGAGCGTCGGATCAATCGGGCGGCGCGTGCCGTCGCTGTCCACCGCCGTCCGCAGCGCCGCGCCGCCGCCGGTGGCGTAACCGAACTCGCTGGCCAAATCCACGAGCGGCGTGGGATTCCGCAGGTCGCTGCGCGTGTCCTGAATCACCCGGCGCAGAATGTCTTGAAAAGAAAAGTGCTGGAAGATGGCCACAATGTCCGAGAAGCCTTCGTGAAAGGCCGCGACATCGCGATTGCTCGGCTCCATGAAATGCTTGCGCAGCCGGTCTACCATCGCGTGCGTCATCTCGTGCGCAATGATGTCGTGCGACAAACAGGTGAAGACCGTTTGGCCGGGCAGCGTCGGGCCGGGGTTATTCCGGTCAGCCGGAAAATAGCCGAAGAGCACGGCCAGCAGCCGCGAATCATAAAAGGCGTTTGCGCCCTGAAAGGCGTGCGGAATCAGGCGCAACCGGCGGCTGCTGCGAAACTGGAAGCGCCGTCCGAGCGCGCGGTCGAAATTCTCAATGACTTTCATGGCGACGGCGTAAACCATTTGTTGATGAAAGCGCGGATCGGATTCCGCCGGGTCGAGTCCCCCTTGGATGAGGATCGCACTGTCATCGAGGTTGATCGGTTTGTAGAAGCAGCGATTGGCTCCGTCATAGTCAATGACTTCGAGACGCGAACCCTGTGGCCCGCGCGTGAGCGGTTCATATTCGACTTCGACGGTGATGCGGTTTTCCGCCGTGCGGCCCAGCGTGGGGTCAAAAGCGAAAATCTTGAGCGGGCGTCGCGCGGGCGGCGGCTGAACATAATCAAGCGAACGTTTCATTGGAAAGCACTCCTTGGTAAAGAGCCTGCAATAGGACTGAGCCGTACTACGAAAGTGGATGGCCTGCTGCGCAAAAAAAACTTGTTTGGCATGGTCAAGTTGACGGCGGCAATCTAATCCGAAATCCAGCGGATGTCTATAAAAGCTGTGCCGTCGGGTGTCCATCAAAGTTTTGCGCTGGGGAGTTTTGAGGGAAAGGGGCGGCTGGCGCGCGCGTAGCGCAACCTGCCGAGGTTGCGCGGTGTTGCAAGTGAAGCCTTGGCCTTAGTCGTGACACCGCGCAACCTCGCCAGCATTGGTATCTACTCCTGTTTTCAGCCCCAAAGGGGCAGCAGCCTATAGCCCAGGGAGAAGCCCTGGGTAGCCGCGAAATGTTTCGACCAGCCCTGAAAGGGCGAAAGCCAATCGTTGCGCTGTCGCCCTTTCAGGGCTTACGGATGATTGATCGCCTTTCCCAGGGAGAAGCCCTGGGTAGCCGCGAAATGTTTCGACCAGCCCTGAAAGGGCGAAAGCCAACCGTTGCGCTGTCGCCCTTTCAGGGCTTACGGATGATTGATCGCCTTTCCCAGGGCTTCTCCCTGGGCTATGGCTGCTGCCCCTTTGGGGCAAAGAGTTTTCCATCACTTGTGTAGATACCAATGCTCAGCAGGTTACGCTACGCACACCGCAGCCGCCCGGCTTGCCTTTGTTTAAAACTCTGACGCAACCCGCTTGCGCGCCCTGGTCATAGACGTGCGAGTTGTCCTGTGTACAATGCCAGCGCGCAGGCCGCTGCTCTTCCTCGTGCTGCCCCGGCGGTTGCGCCCTGCACCCAATTGAAAGCCGAAGGGGTTTACCATGAAAGCCAGACCGACCATTTTCATCAGCGGCGTCTCGCACGAGTTCGGTGCGTTCCGCGACGCGGTGGAAAGCGAAATCAAGAAGAAGGGCTGCTATGCCGAGAATCAGCCCAACTTCCACACCGATCACACCACTGTCGAAGAAATGCTGCGCCGCCGCTTGCACGACGCTGATGCCGTGATCCACCTCGCGGGCTTTCGCTTTGGCGCGGAGCCGAACGAGCGACCGCCAGATACACCGTTAGACGCGCCGCGCCGTTCCTACACGCAGATGGAATTCGACATCGCGCGCGAATTGCAGAAGCCGGTTTATGTTTTTCTCTCAGCCGCTGCCACCGTTCGCCAGCCAGCCAAGCCGGACGAGCAAGCCGAAGATGCCGCAGCCGTAGCCTTTCAACTGGCGCATCGCGCGGCCATTCAAAACACGAATCAGCTTTACTACTTCTTCAAAGACCAGGCCGAACTCTGCAAGCTGGTCGCTGAGATTCCCATCGTGCATGGCGCGGAGTTCAAGGCCGACATCTCGCGCATCGTCAGATACGCCCCCGACGAACTCATTGGTCGCGAAGCTGAAACCGAACTGCTCAACGAGGCTTGGGCGCAAGCCCTGGGTACGCACGGCTTCCAGTGTGCGGGACTGATTCAAAGACGCAATGAATCCCACTGCGCCACTCGCCAAGCCTGCACGCTGGAAGCGGTGCGTACCCAGGGGCGTCCGCACATCCTGACGTTCGTAGCGCTGGGCGGCGAAGGGAAGACTTCGCTCGTAGCCAAGTGGGCCGCTGAACTCGCCGCGCAAGACTGGCCGGGGTGCGACGCCGCGTTCGCGTGGTCGTTTTACAGCCAGGGCACGCGCGATCAAGTCGCCGCTTCGTCCGATCTGTTTCTCAACGAAGCGCTCACTTTCTTCGGCGATGCCGCGATGGCGAACAGTCCGGCGGGCGCGTTCGACAAAGGGCGGCGGCTGGCGCAACTCGTCGGCGAACGGCGCGCGTTGCTCATCCTCGACGGCGTGGAGCCGTTGCAATATACGCCCGGCCCGCCGCTCGACGGTAAGCTCAAAGACGAAGGCATCGCCGCCTTGCTCAAAGGCCTCGCCGCCCAGAGCCGTGGCCTGTGTGTAGTAACTACGCGCTATTCGCTGCCCGACTTGAAGGCGTTTTGGCAGACCACCGCGCCGCAACACACGCTGTTGCGCCTGTCGCAAGCGGCGGGCGTAGCCTTGCTGCTGAAACTCGGCGTGCGCAAAGCAAGCGGTACGTCGGCGGAATTCGAGCAACTGGTCGAAGACGTGAAAGGCCACGCACTGACCTTGAACCTGTTGGGCACGTACCTGCGCGACGCCCACGCCGGAGACCTCCGCCGCCGCGACCTGATTAAACTGGAAGAAGCCGACGCCGAAGAGCAGGGCGGCCACGCCTTTCGCGTGATCGAGGCGTATGTGCGTTCGTTTGAGGACGCGAGCCAGACGGCGGAAGCGCAGGCGAAAGGCCGCCGCGCCCTCGCGTTGCTCAAATTGCTCGGCCTGTTCGACCGGCCCGCGACGGCGGATTGCCTGCGCGCGTTGTGGGAAGGCAAACCGATCACCGGCTTGACCGAACTGCTTTTCACGACGGAAACGAAATGGTTCGGGCTGAAACAAACCCACCAGCCCATCAGCGAGGCGCAACGCAACCTGTCGCTCAAACGGTTGGAAGACGCGAAGCTGCTGACGGTCAACCGGGCGGAAGGTTCCGGCAAACTGCTGGCGCTGGATGCGCATCCGCTGCTGCGGGAATACTTCGCCCGGCGCGTGCGCGACGAACAACCCGACGCCTGGCGCGCCGCGCATCGGCGGCTTTACGAACAACTTTGCGCGACGACCTCGGATCAGAAGGACGAACCCACGCTCGAAGACCTGCAACCGCTTTACCAGGCCTTAGCCCACGGCTGCCAGGCGGGGTTGCAGCAAGAGGCGTGTGAAGAAGTCTATCGTGATCGTATCGTGCGCTTGAACGAATACTACAGCTTAAAGAAACTCGGCGCGCTCGGTTCCGACTTGGGCGCAGTCATCTGTTTCTTCGAGACCCCGTGGAGCCGCGTCTCGCCCGCGCTCACGGAAGCCGACCAAGCCTGGCTGCTGAACGAAGCCGCCTTCCGCCTGCGCGCCCTGGGTCGGCTGACCGAGTCTCTCGAACCGATGCGGGCTGGGATGGAGTTGGAAGCCAGCAAGGAGCACTGGGAAAACGCCGCGATTGGTGCGAGCAACCTGAGCGAGTTGGAACTGACGCTGGGCGAGGTGGCCGGGGCGGTGGGGAACACCGCGCAGTCCGTGCAGTACGCCGACCGCAGCGGCGATGCGTTTCAGCGGTATAGCAAGCGCACGACCCATGCCAACGCCCTGCACCAGGCAGGCCGCCGGGACGAGGCGGCAGCGCGCTTCCGCGAGGCCGAGCAGATGCAGGCCGATGACCAGCCCGACTACCCGCTGCTGTATTCAATGCGAGGCTTCCGGTATTGCGACCTGCTGCTGGCGGAGGCGGAGCGGGCAGCTTGGGAGAAGTCGGAAGTCGGAAGTCGGAAGTCGGAATTGATTGCGGCGTGCCGCGCCGTTTCAAAGCGCGCGGCGCAGACGCTCAAGATTGCCGAGCGGAACAACCTGTCGCTCCTCACCATCGCCCTCGACCACCTCACCATGGGCTGCGCGGCGCTTTACACGGCGATTCTCGAATCTTCCGACTTCCGACTTCCGACTTCCGACTTCTCTCACATTGAATCCGCCGTGTCCGGCCTCCGCCGCGCTGGTCAGCAAGACGAACTCCCGCGCGGCCTGCTCACCCGCGCCTGGCTGCGGCATCTGACCGGCGCGCGCAGTTGCGAACAGGCTGGCCCCGACAGCGCGCAAAGCGACTTGGACGAAGCCTGGGACATCGCCACGCGCGGTGGGATGCGCTTGTTCCAGGCGGACATTCACCTGTACCGGGCACGCTTGTTTGGGGCTGGGGGCTGGGGGCTAGGGACTGGCGAGCAGTATCCGTGGGTGTCGCCGCAGCATGATCTGGACGAGGCGGAGAAGTTGATCAACCAGTGCGGCTATGGCCGTCGCCGTGAAGAACTCGCCGACGCCAAAGCGGCGCTGCGCGGTAGCGCCGTGTCGTGAGTTTGGAACATAAGCCCGCCCAGCCAGACTGCGACAAGCGCCGTGTCGGTAGCCCGGCTGACGGTCGGGCTACCGACACGGCGCTTTTACCGTAACCCCCAATTGCAAACTGAGCTAGAGCGGTTTGCAGTTGCGTTTACGGGAGTCAGTTGACGCTGGGACAGTACCGCGCGCGTGAGCAAGCGGCGCGTC